>JBDLQR010000420.1:0-2518 GCA_039800485.1 Pseudomonadota bacterium | reverse complement strand
CCGGGGCTGTCGGCAAGTCGCGCACCACGGTAACGAACATCATGCGGCTCCTCAGCCTGCCGGCAGATGTCCGCCAGTACCTCGAGCGCAAGGACCTTGAAATGGGTCATGGGCGTGCGTTGCTGGGCCTGCCACCGGAGCGGCAGTCCGACGTAGCCCGGGAGGTGGTTGCAAAGGGGTTGTCGGTACGTGAGACCGAAGCGTTGGTCCGCCGGCTGTTGGGCGCCAAGCCTCGCAAGGCTGCGCCTGCCGATCCCGGGTCGGATGTCCGGCAGCTCGAACGCGAGCTCTCCGAGACCATCGGCGCCGCCGTCCTTATCGAACACGGGCGTGGTGGCAAGGGTCGGCTGGTGATCGACTACTCAAGCCTCGAACAACTCGACGGCTTGTTACGCTATTTCCGCCGCTGAATCAGCCAGTTGCCCGGGTTGCCGCCGCCGCAAAGTGCCCCCTATAATCCCGGCCCGTCTTCGGGCGGTGGCGTTACAGCCGCACACGTGCCCGACACAACAGGATGAATGCAACCGCCGGCAAGAATGGCCTGCAGCGCCCGCCACTCGGCAAGGTGCTTCTGGTCGAGGGCTCCTTGCTCTTGCTCGCGGTCACTGTCGCCTGGTGCCTCGACACCGCCGCTGCTTGGTCCATCCTCCTCGGGGGATTGATCTTCCTGCTTCCGCAGGCCTGGTTTTCTTGGCGCGCGTTCCGCGTCAGGGGTGCTGTTGCGGCCCGTGAGGTGGCGCAGGGCTTCTACCGGGCCGAGGCCGGGAAGTTTCTGCTGGTGGCAACAGGGTTCGCTCTTGCCTTCACGGCAGCGGGTCCGGTTGATGCGCCTTGGTTATTTGGTGCGTATGTGCTGATGCTTTTGCTGAACAGCGTGCTGCTTGCCCGGTCGGGCGCAGTCTGAGAACGTCGAACAAGGGGAGGCTGGATGTCCGCCGAAGCCCAGACCAGTCAGGGGTACATCAAGCACCACCTGACCAACATGACCTACGGCAAGCTGCCGGCGGGCAGCTATTGCGATGGCGAGGCCGTTCTGGCCCAGGACGGCTGGACGCTCGCGCACTGCGACGAGCAGATAGATGCCATGGGTTTTGAGGCGGTCCACCTGGACAGCATGGGCTGGGCCATTTCGCTCGGGCTTGTCTTCAGCTTTCTCTTCAGCCGCATGGCGCGTAAGGCAGCCGCCAACCCTGACGCACCCACCGGCTGGCAGAATCTGGTCGAAATGATTGTCGAGTTCATCGACAGTACCGTGAACGATATTTTCCATCACAGGAACAAGATGATCGCTCCCATGGCGCTCACCATCTTCACCTGGATCTTCCTGATGAACCTGATGGATCTCTTCCCGGTCGACTGGCTGCCGCACGCGGCCGCCACGATCAGCGGCAACGAGCACCTGTACCTGAAGGTGGTTCCCACCACCGACCCGAACGTCACGCTGGGCATGTCATTCACCGTCTTCGGTCTGATGATCTTTTTCTCGATGCGCGAGAAGGGCGTCCTCGGCTTCGTAAAGGAACTGACGTTCCATCCGTTCCATTCCTCCAATCCCCTGGTGATGCTCGTCCTCATCCCGATCAACCTGTTCCTCGAGGCCGTGGCGCTGATCGCCAAGCCCATTTCGCTGGGTCTGCGACTCTTCGGGAACATGTATGCCGGCGAAGTGATCTTCATCCTGATCGCCATCATGTTCGGTGCGGGGCTCGTCATGGGCGTATTCGCCGGCGTGTTGCAGTGGGCGTGGGCGGTGTTCCACATCCTCGTGATCTCGCTGCAGGCCTTCGTGTTCACCGTGCTCACCGTCGTCTATATGGCGATGGCCCACGATGTACAGGAAGAACACTGAACCTTTTTGTTTGTCTTGCTCACTCAGTCCATCTCTAATCGGGAGAATGCAATGGAAGTCGCTGAAAGTCTGAAATTCATCGCCGCCGCCATCATGATCGGCTTCGGCTCCATAGGCACCGCGCTAGGCTTCGGCATCCTCGGCGGCAAACTGCTCGAGAGCTCGGCACGCCAGCCCGAGATTGCGCCGATGCTGCAGGCCAAGATGTTCCTGATTGCCGGTCTGCTGGATGCCGTGCCGATGATCGGCGTCGGTATCGCCATGTACCTGATCTTCGCGGCCTGATACCGAGTCGCGAATCCCGGCCATGCGCACCTCTTGGGGGTGCGCGAGCCGGTCGAGCCCATCGACCGCAGGAGTGATGGCATGAACATCAATATGACGCTCATCGGCCAGTCGATCACCTTTCTGGTGTTCGTCTGGTTCTGCATGCAGTTCGTCTGGCCCGTGATCCGCAAGGCCATGGATGAGCGCACACAGCGCATCACCGATGGTTTGTCGGCTGCCGAACGCGCCCAGAAAGACCTCACGCTGGCCCAGGACAAGGTCGCGCAGCAGCTGCGCGATGCCAAGACCGAAGCCGCCGGGATAGTCGAGCAGGCCAACCGCCGCGCGGCACAAATCGTCGACGAAGCCAAGACCAAGGCGCGCGAAGAAGCAGACCGCATC
>JBDLQR010000419.1:0-10796 GCA_039800485.1 Pseudomonadota bacterium | reverse complement strand
CAGCTGTGCGATCCTGCCCATGTGCCTGTGCTGCCGCCGGCGGAACAGCGCCTGCTGGCGCGTGTGACGGCTGAGCTCCTCCGCCATGGGCGCCAAGCTCCCGCCTTGCACGACATGCCGGAGCCCATGCAGCTGACCCTGGAGGTTCTCAAACCCTTCGTCGAGCGGATGGCAAGGCTCGGGCACCTGCATCAGGTGGGCAGATACCGCTATTACCTGCCGGAAACCCTGAAGGAATTGGCGAACTGTGCCGAAATACTCTGCGAGGGCTCGGAAGGCGCTGGTTTCAGCGCCGCGCAATACAAGGAGCACTGCGGCATCGGACGCAATGTGACGATCGAGCTCCTGGAATACTTCGACCGCTTGGGCCTGACCCGACGTCTGGGCCAGATTCGTCGAATGAGGCATACGGTGGCGCAGGTGCTGGGAAGCTGAAAAGGTCGTCCTTGGCGGCCGGGCAGCGAGGGCGCGCAACAGCTCATGGGGATAACGGAAATGGCCAGATGGATATTCTGCGGAGGCATGGCCCGTTCGGGGTCCACGCTCCAGTTCCAGATTGCGAGCGAGCTCGTGGAGCGCCTTGGTGCGGGGCGACGCGCCGGCTGGTACGCCGGCGGAAATTTCGCGCAGGCGAAGCAGGATCACGCTGACACCGAGGGACTGCTGGTGTTCAAGGCGCATCGTCTCACGCCTGCCATCCAGGCCGAAGTGCAGGCGCAGGGGGGATTCGTGCTCTGCACTCACCGTGACATCCGCGATGTGACCGCTTCCTGGATGAGGATGAATGACCGCAGCTTCTCGATGGTCTGGCACGGTGGCCTCCTGCAAAAATGGACCGAACGTTTCGACGAATGGGCAGCCCTTCCAGACGCCTACGTCACACACTATTCAGCGCTGAAAGAAGACCTTGCGGGTGAGGTGCGGAGGGTGGCGCAGTTCCTTGGATTGCCGGCAACGCAATCGTTGGTGGACAGCATCGCCGAGGATCTTTCGCCCCAACGACAGGCGGAGCGAATCGCTCGCCAGAAGTTGGCGCCCAATCAACGCATGGATCCTCATACCCTGCTCCACGACAAGCACATCAGCCATACATCAGAGGGAGACTACTCTCGCAGCTTGCGCACTCATGAGGTCGATCTCATCGAGCGCCACTGTGCGGAATGGATGGCCCTGCGCGGCTATCCTGCAAGATCACCTCGACTGGGCCTGCTCGATCGCTGGCGCCAGCGGCGTCTCGGACCTCCCGGAGTCAGGAAGGAACGGGAATTGCCGCGTGTGGCTGAGGCATGACACCTCCATGAGGAAGTCTCCTGTGATCCCCGCCAGTTACAGCGTCCTCTACATCCTCAACCAGAAATACGCGGAGCTCGCGCTCATGAGCATCCGCTCGCTTCTGGACGGTGCTGATGGCTCGCGCCTCGCCCGTATCCTGGTTGCGGATATCGGTTTGCGCAGGGATACGGCGCGGCTCTTGCGAAAGCTCTCGCCACGGGTCGAAGTCGTTCCCACGGGGGTCTGGGTTGGTGACAGTCAGCGCCGCCATTCCCGGTACTGGACCGAGGCGGTGTCGTTGAAGACCCGTATCCTCCGTCAGCTTGTCGCGCGCGAGCGCAACCTGCCTCTGGTGCTGCTGGATACGGACACGGTCATCACGGCCGACTTCTCACCCCTCCTGGATGCCAGTCTTGATCTCCAGATCTGCCGACGTCATGTTCCGGCCGAGCGGGACGACATGACGATGCACTACATCGCCTCCTTCATTGCCGTGCACTCGGTGCGAGCACTGGGCTTCATTGATGCCTGGATTGAGCGTCTGGTTGAACGCATGGCAGTGGGGACCACCGCACCCTTCGAGACCCCTGCGCTCTGTCAGGTCGTTGATGAATGGGCAGGCAGGATAAACATCGGCGAACTGGATGAGCTGGCGGTGAGCAGTCCCAACTGCTGGGTTGAAAACAAGACCTGCATCATTCACATGAAGAATGAAGGCGCTCCGGATGGACGCGCGCTTGCGCTGAGTCGGATCGAGGCCGTGAGGGACTATCCACAAGCGTCCCTTCTCCGAATCTATCAGGCCATCCCACACACCGAACCGGATTTTCTGGAGCGGGCGGTGCGCCGCCTGTCACGCATAGCTGGGCGGTGGACGGGAGCAGCTCTTTTGCGGTGAGTCACTGCTGTGGGAGCAGACGGACTCACATCGGCGCTGCACGCAAGCCTTCCAGCGTTCGTTTTACTTCCTCCACGCGTGTATCAACCGAACGCAACTGGCTGAACCACCCGCTGAGTCCTTTCTTCGACGAAGTGGGGTGGTTTCGCACAAGCTCGGGCTTTCTCCGGTCGCAAAGCGGCATGCCCAGAAACTTTTCCAGGCGCCCCAATTCGTCGTCACCTGCCATGAAGCGTTCATAACTCAGCATGATTGCCGGTTGCGCTGCCTCGGCAAAGTACCGCGCTATAGCGCCATTGTATTCATGCCAACGTGCGAGAACCTTCTGGTCATCACAGCTTCTGCCGTCCACTGCAGCCTGTTTACGGTAATGCGCGAGCACAGCCATGGGATCCCGATAGACGGCGATGATCCGATGCACTGGCAGAATACGCCTCCATACATCATAGGTCAGGCAACTGCGGGGATCCTTGAAGCCCCAATGCGCATGCTGTGCGCTGAGATCGGCGGCGATACGACGCATTTCCGTCTCCACACCGGCTGTCACTACGGGGAGATGGTTGCTCCCGACATCAAGGCTGTGGAGATTCGCGGAATCGAGCAGGCGGTGATTGATCGCTTTGGTCGCCTCACGCTCCCATTTCTGGCCGCTGTCGTACCCGTTGTCGCCCTCTGCAGCCTCCACCATTTCGATTCCGGAGTGATGCAGGCATTCACTGATGAGCGTGGTACCGGATTTATGCATGCCAAGAATTACATGAATCATCGGGAGTCCTGCCTCAGCGCTTTGTATAGCCAGCGCGATGCGCCCGCAGGAAACGGGGACTGATCCAGTGCAAAGGATTGGACGGGTGTACTGGCACGCCGAGCTTCTTTCCCCAAGCCGGAGCCGCCGTTGAGGCGGGCGGGTCGAGACCGAGTTCCCGCATGGCAGCTACGCAATCTGCAGTCACAATCCCACGCGAGGCGGACTCGCCAAAGACGGCATGAGACCCGCGGGTCAGTGCGAGTACGGCGCCTTGTGGCAGCGGGATCCGTTTCTTGGCGTCATCCATGTCCTTGGCCCTGACCAGATCGCGCGGCATCCCGGCAAAGAGCGCGCGCAGCATCCCGACGCGAATGAACTGGTGTATCCAGATTCTCGACCAGTCAGGTCGTAGCAGCAGGGTGCCCAGTCCCGCACACTCGAGATGGCTCGGGATGGCGCCGAGTCGTGTAGCGTGGCGGTTATCTGCCCTGTCAGACCCGGCCCTGCAGAAAAGCACGCCATCCAGTCCTGGTGCGCTGTGCGTAATGATCGTGCGGGCGAGCCGGTTGATGAAGGGAACATCGAGCCACAGCGGATATTTGTCATCTATGCACCAATAGACCCAGGTCTCATCAGTAAAGCCTTCAATGAGGGTGAGCACCGTATCGACGATGCCGGGTGGTGTCTGCACCATCTGGCAACGCGCACCTTGCACCGGTCGGTCCTTGTTCTGGTAGGGAACGTGGAACTCCAAAGGATGGTCTGGCCACTCACGCGCATAGCGCCGGATCATGTGCTCGACATAAATCCGGTTGGGATCCCAGGAAAGCACCACAGCCGGCAGGTTTGACGAGTGGATGATCACGGTAATCGTGGTCTCAGGATGCCCGGGGTGCCGTCAGCCCGTGGCTGTACACCAGTTCCAGGTTCAGGCGCCGGATGCCAGGCAAGAACAGCCAAGGCATTTGCCATTCCTTCCGTGAAAACCAGCGCCAATCGTAGGAGATGGAAAACCTGGTGTGCGCAAGGCGCATACGATTGCCACGCGCTACGTGGCTGCGACTATTGGCGAAGTCCAGCATCGTCGGTTCCCATTCCAGTCCCAGGAAGGTGCAGAGCTGGCGCGTAGACGCTTCCGGCGCCATGCACAACTCCTCATAGCCCAAGAGCATGAACGGAATCCTGTTCCGCACAAGGTATTCACGCGTGGCCCGATTCTGGCGATACCAGTCTCGCGCTGTGGCCAGTGCCGAAGGCGAGGGGTACTGCGGATTCGTGCGCCTCTTTCGCTGACTGTTGTCCAGCGCCGAGACAGTGAAACTGCGGACATCCCGCACCAGAAATATCACGCGCACATCGAGATCCGGGTGTGTTCGCAACTCATCGAGCGCCCGCAGATTCTTGGATGAATCTACCGCTATCACCTGCCGGCCATGGAGAGACTGCATTGCTTGCAGCAAGGTCAGATACCGTTGATGACCGTCCGTGGAGGGGTGGTCTTCAAGTGCCTCACGTACCGCGCCCCAGAGGGGGCATTGCGTCAACATTTCACCACAGGCGCAACCGGGCGACTGGCCCTTCAGGGCGCCGCTGAATTCAGGGCCTTCGAGAGTCCGGTCGACCTCGCCCAGTCCGACCAGCCTCGAGTGGCTGCCGAGAACCAGATCGAGCAGCGTCGAGCCTGAGTGACCCAGGCCGGCGATGTAGACGACCATCGGGCGTGAAGCGTCAGGCAAAACCATTACGTTCCAAGGTCTTCAGAATGTCGTGTGCCGAATAGCCGTCCGAACCCTCAAGCAGGGAACGTATGAGCGCCTCCAGCGCTCCCGTGCTGAATTTTCGTTCCATCGCGCACCGGGCTGCGCGGCCAAGATCAGCCCTGCGCTCTCCGTTGGACGCAAGCAGGCTCAGGGCAGAAATTGCCTTCTGGGTGTCTTCAACGAACAGCGAATCCTGTCCGTCCAGCATCCACTCCCTGTAACCGCCCGGACCACAAACCACAGGCAGGCCGCATGCCATGGCCTCAAAAACGACGCGCCCGGAAGGCTCCTCCCACGAGGGATCCGTGCGGTAGAAGAAACAATCAAGGGAGGCGAGGAAATCCCCTGCTGGTTCCTTGGCCGGCGCGAGAAGTTCAATGTTGGGCACCCCTCTGAGATCCTCCACCAGCCAGCGCGGCGGACCCATGATGCGCACCCGGGCGCCCGCCGCAGCAAGCGCACGATAGACGAGGGTGTCTTCCTGATGGTGCTTGTAGCTTGCGTTACGGCTCAAGCGGCCCATCACGAAAGGTCCCGCTTTGCGAGCAACACGGGGGCGGAATGCCTTGAGGTCGACCGGGGACACATCGACCTCCCCTGGTAGCCCCAGTCTTTCGGCCAGCCAGGTGGCGGCATAACGCAGTTCGATGGCAACCGTGATTCCCAGCGCCTTTACCCTGTTCATGAACTGCAGGAGATGTTCCGGGTTGGGGGTATTCACCAGAACCACGATACGTGTTGGCCGGGCAAATCTCAGCCATGCGCCAGGTTTGAAGTAGCAGCCCACAAACAGCAGCGTGCCTCCACGGGGGAATTGCAGCAAGGCTGGTCTGAGGCGCGCAAGAGGAATTCCGGAGGGCACCCACGAGGTATCAGCGCCACCGTCCACCCACAGGCGCACCGGGCCTTGCTGGGCCAGGAGGCCTGCCAGCTCAACGGCCCTGCGTTCGGAGCCCCCGTTGGAGCTCCACAGCGGATTGACGATATGCACGGTCATCGCCATTTTCTAGCGGCCTGAGTGATTGGGCCTTGAGTTACTCAAGGGCGCGTTCACTCTGCCGCTAGACCACCCCGTGGAACATCTTCCAAAGACACTGGAAAGCAGGCACAACATGCAGCGTGTATTCTTGCTGGGCGTTGGTGCCCAGAAGGCTGGAACGACGTGGTTATGGAACTACCTGAACCAGCGCACAGACACCGACATGGGTCTGGTGAAGGAATACCATGTTCTGGACGCACGCTTCACTCCTGAAATCACCCATCACGGAGCCAAACGCGTTGCTGCGATGGGCGAGCTGGAATGGTTCCACCGCTTCTTGCCTGCACGCAGGCAGGCTCCGGCATGGCGGCTGCACCGCATGGAGCGCGATCTGGATCGGTACTTTGATTATTTTACGGGACTCCTCAGCGACCGGGTGAGGCTGACCGGGGATATCACGCCCTCCTATTCGGCCCTGCCGGCGCACGTTCTCTCGCTGGTCAAGGAAGGCTTCGCGCGGCGCGGCGTTGTCGTGAAAGTGGCCTTCCTGATGCGGGATCCGGCCGAGCGCGCACTTTCTGCCACGCGTCGACATCTGGAAAAATATCCTGAGCAGTGCCCCCCTGGCACGCTCACGGAAGTAATGAAGCAGATGTGCCGTACGCCCGAGTACGAGGCGCGTGCCCGCTACGAAAAAACCCTGGCGTGTATCGAGGAGGTCTTCGCTCCTGAGGACAGATTCATCTGCCTGTATGAAAATCTGTTCCAACCAGCCTCCATCGAGCGTCTCTGCGCCAGCCTGAATCTGCCAGTGCAGCCCGCGAATTTTGATGAGCGTGTGAATACCGCGGGTGAGCGCATGGTGCTCGCTCCCGAACTACGGCAAGAGTTGCTGAGCTACTACGGCGAGACCATCGCTGCTGTGGCGCAGCGCCTCGGGCATGAGGAAATTGCGCGCGCCTGGCCGGGGGCGCTTGCGTGCGCTTCGCCAGCACCAGGCTATGCCCAGCGTGACTGTGCGGCCGCAGATGCCGCGTGCGCATGAGGATTCGCGCGATGATCGGCCCGCGAATGGGTTAACATCCGTACCGGAAGAGCGACATCTCCCGGTGGGGTGCCCGGACTTCAAATCCGGTGGGGCCTGCTGATGCAGGCCCGGTGGGTTCGACTCCTACCTCTTCCGCCACCCCCCCCTGGGTTGCTGAGGCCCGAATCAGACCCACGTTCAGTGTCGACGCTGCGAGTCTGAACCCTTGCTTTCCACTGCCCATGAGTTGCTCTTTCTGCATGTGCCCAAGACGGGGGGAACTCGATTCAAGCGGTGCTCGCCGCTTATGCCGGTGACGAGCTGGTTTGTGAGCGACCGAATCAGGACGGTGTCCATCGCTTCGCCGTTCGGTCGTCCGCCTTCAACACCCGGAGGCACTCCACCCCGGCGCGAATATCGCGCCGAGTATGGGGAGGCGCTGTTTTTCCGGCTGCGCGAAGTATGTTGCGTGCGCAATCCGTGGGACCGCGTGGTGTCGCACTATTTTTCACCCGGCAGAGGCGCAGTCTCATGGTGCAGGGAAGATGTTCTAGGCTTCATCAAAGGGCCAACCGTGAAGCCCCTCCCGCACTACGCTGCCGAAATCAAGCTTTTCGGGTGCCACTTCGGGGCCTGAGTTGCCTCGGTGTCACAACCCGTCCAATCAGGCGGCCACAGCGGTCCTGCAAGTGCATGATCAGGGTAACGTTCCGGCAATTGGGAGAGCCTGCTTCAGTCTGGCGGCGTTGCCATCAGTCAACGTTGGCATGAAATCGGAAGTCACACCGAGAAAATCGTACAGCTGTGCGAGATAACCGTCTCTGAGAAACATCAGGGTCTCGTAAGACCAGACCAGCGCAGGCCAGCCCGACTTGAGGATGCCGAGAATAATCTCTCTGGCTCGCGCCGATTCCTCGTCAAGTTGAACGGGCGTTTTTTTAAAACGGGCTACGCGCGATGCTTGCGACAGGGTCTGATCACGCGTGGTCAAAATGAAGCGCAGGTCGAATCCCTCGCGATGGTCCTGAATCATGGCCGCAACGTCAGGAAACTGCGGTGTGGCGCCAAAAGGCAGGGAGCGATGGCATACCCGGTGTTGCTCTCCCACACACCACCCCGCCCCGTTCCAGTCCCCAAAAGACTGTACATCCAGCACATGGGCAATGATTTTGGCGACCAGCTTGCTGCCCGAGCTCTCAGGCCCAAATACGATCACGCATTTTCGGGATGGCAGTATCTTTTGCTGAGGCGGTGGAGTGAGCGGTGAGATTGGCGAATTCATTCCGAAGTCCGTTCTTTTGGCCAGGTTGCGCAGGGTGTTGCCGGGCGCGCCGGCTGCGGAGACGCCCGACATTCGCTTGGTAAAGTAGCATCCCGTTGCGTTGCGATGAACGGGCATGACGCATGGCGTGGGGGGCAGGAAACCAGCACCGAATCAACGGCCTCCGCGAAAATGCGACAGCACTGTCCGCAGGTGCTGCGCGAAGAGCAGATGCGGACATCCGCTTGAGCACCTGTCGGGCGACCGGCGGCTGTCAACTCGAACCCTGGGATTGCCAAACGATATCGAGCCGACTTGCGCTGGCGTCTCTCCCGGAAGAGCGACATCTCCCGGTGGGGTGCCCGGACTTCAAATCCGGTGTGGCCTGCTGATGCAGGCCCGGTGGGTTCGACTCCTACCTCTTCCGCCACCCCATGAATCCGCCGTTTACTCAAGAGTGCCCTGCGTTGAACTCGCCGGAGGTTGGGACTTACATCACTTTCGCTGGGCCAGCCCAGACCTCCGGTCGCTTCGAGGCGCGCCCGTTTCCAGCTTTGGTGGACAAGGCGCCGAACGCGCCGGTGCTCAATCTCGGCTTTGACGCCTATGGTCCCGGAGCCTTCAGCTCCCATCCCCGACTTCTCGAGACAATCCATTCCAGCCGCTCTCTGGTGCTCCAGGTCATGGCTGGTCGAAGTGCCGGTAATTCAGCCATGAAGAAAATCAAAGCGCGGGAGGTCCTCTACAAAGGTCAGGAAATGTATGCCGAACAAGCCTGGAAAAAGGCGATGAAGGATGATTCGCTGACTCCGGAGCGTTTCTGGATGTTGGTGGACGAAGCCCGACAGGAGCGGCAAGCCAGCCGATCTCGGATCCTTGATGGGTCGTCATCCACAGCCTGTCACGCATGATATGCTCGACAAAAAGGCAGCTCTGCGCGATCGGCTGGTGGAGTCCGTGACTGACTACGGTCTTACTCAAGAATTGACGGCACATGTCCAAAACAGACCGAGCCACAAGCGGAAAGTGACGAACGAGTATTACCCTTCTGCTGAGATGCACCTGGCGGCAGCGCGAAAACTTTTTCCCGTGTGCCGTGATCTCTGGACCGCGTGAACGCGGCTGAATCTGATGTTGCAGACGGAGACCTCTGTGAGGTACCCAAGGAATGTCGGGGGAACCATGATTCTTGAGGAAATCGGTTAATGCAACGACGCACCTTTCTGATGACGGGCGGAGCCGTCGCAACTGTTGCCGGTGCCTATGGCATTCAGCGATATATGAACGGCGACGCGATGGCGCCCTTCCTTCCGCCATCCGGCACAAACCAGTTGGGCGGCGGTCTCAACTATGCTTTTGCCGACCGTGCAATCATCGACTATCAGGTCTACGAACGTGAAAGATATTGGTTGCGCGGCCCGGACCCGGGTCCGTTGGAGCCCGGAAACTACATCAGCTTTGCGGGTGCCGCACAAACCTTCGGGCGCTTCAGTGAGCGGCCGTTCGCAACCTTGGTCGGCAATGCGCTCAAGCAGAAAGTGCTCAACCTTGGCCTGACTGCCGCCGGCCCCGGCGCCTTCGCGGACCGTCCCCAGCTGCTTGAATGGATCAATGCAAGCCGCTTTCTGGTGTTGCAAGTCATGGCCGGCCGCAGTGCCGGCAACAGCCTCATGCAGAATCTTGATGGCGGCCGAATGGTGAGCTACCACGGCGAGAAAATGACGGCGGAGGATGCCTGGGACAAAGCCATCGCGGATCCCACCCTGTCTGCTGAACAATTCTGGTCTGCTGTCGATGAAACGCGTGAGTACTGGCTTGTGAAATACGAGTCGTTGCTGGAGCAGGTGCGAGTGCCGGTGATTCTCCTGTACATAGGTGCAAACGCGCCGCGCTGCACGGATGACCGTCGCTTGAAACCGGCAACGCTGTGGGATCTGTTTGGCAGATACCCCCAACTCGTGACCCGGTCCATGGTCGATACTGTTGCCGGGCGCTGCACGCGCTACGTAGAGTCGATCACCGGCCTTGGCCTTCCCCAAAGGCTGCCAAAAGTTGTGGACATGTCGGGCGGAGGCAAGAACGGCGGTCAGCCCGGTGATATCAATGACTATTACCCCTCACCGGAAATGCACCTGGCCGCGGCGCGCAATCTGTTCCCCGTGTGCCGTGAGTTCTGGACTGGCTGAAAGACAGGGGTCGCGCGCAGTGTCGCTCCCGATCGTGACACCATCCTGCGAGGAAATTTCATGAGACATACCCACGCCAAGCGGCGCGCAGGGTTTGCGCACACGCTGAAAGTCTTTTTTTCGAGCTTGTTATTTCTGTTTACCGGCACGCTGTGCCACGCCGGAGATCTGTTGGAAGACTCCCAGGTCTGGAGTTCGATTCTCGCCACCGGAACGTTGAAGCCTGCAGGTGAGCGCTGGCGCTACTGGCTGGAGGGCGTAGGCCGTTTCGGAAACGACATGTCTACGCTCTCCCAGGGCATCATCCGGCCTGCCGTCGGGTATGCGCTCAACGATCGCGCCAGCGTGTGGGTGGGCTATGCCCACATTTTTACCGACACACCCTTTGCTAAGACCAGTTTTGACGAACACCGAAGCTGGCAACAGTTTCTCTGGAGCCAGCCTCTGGGAGCCGCTACGTTCTCCACCCGAGCGCGCCTAGAACAGCGCTTCTCCGACACAGGATCGGACACAGCGTCTCGCTACCGTCATCTGGTCAAGCTGGTGTGGCCTGTCAAACCGCTGCCGAATGTCAGCGCAGTGGCTTACGACGAAGTTTTCATCAATCTGGATGATGTGGACTGGGGACCGCAGGCGGGCCTTGATCAGAACCGGGCTTTCATCGG
>JBDLQR010000418.1:0-11045 GCA_039800485.1 Pseudomonadota bacterium | reverse complement strand
CGCAGGCCTGCGCTGGCTGTGAATCGCAGCTCTGCGCAATTTCAGATTGCTTGTAAGCTCACCGGATGCAATGCCGAAAGGTGTGCTCAGGACCAGTAGGCCGGCTGGATGAGAGTAGGTGGGCAGATCACGCAAAGCCTCGGGCACCCGCGCCGCCAGGGTGGTTGCGATGACGGCCAGATCGGTTTCGGCATGGCTCGCAGTGAGCGTGATGATCGCGACGGGAGTCTTCTTGCCAGCGCCCAGCAGTACAGCCTGATCGACGCCCGGCAGGCGTCGCAGTGCCGCCTCCACGGGCAGTGGTGCCACCTTGCGCCCAGTTGATGTCTTGAAGATTTCGGACTTGCGCCCGACCAGCGTGAGGAAACCGTCCTCATCCAGTGCGCCCAGATCTCCCGTGGCCAGAAAACCCTCCGCATCGGTGGCGGCCTGATCACCGCCCAGATAGTTGTGGCACACCCCACCCCCTCGTACCAGCACCTCACCATCTTCGGCGAGCCGGATTTCGTTGGCAGGCAGCACCTTGCCTACCGTGCCGAAACGCCAAGCCGTAGGTCGGTTGAGAGCCACCGGAACCACGTTTTCACTCAAGCCATAGGCTTCAAGGACCAGCAGCCCCATGGCCTGGAAACGTTCCAGTAACCAGGCAGGGAAAGCCGCTGAGCCGCTCACGAGATAGCGGACTTCGCCACCCAGCACCGCACGCAGACGCCGCAGTACCAGACGATCAGCCAGCACCACACTGCAGCGGGTGATGACACTGGCCGGTGTGCCGGCTCGCAGACGACGCGCATGGGCATCGCCTGCCGAAAGGGCCCACTCGGCGAATACTCGCGACCACGCTGGCAGCGCATTCAGCCGGGCACGAATCCCCTCCTCCAGTTTTTCGAAAAAGCGCGGCACCGCGATGAATACATGCGGCCGGATTTCGGGCAGGCGCTGCATGATCGTTTGCGGTTCTCCCACCAGCCACGTTTCTGCGCCGCGTCCCGCTGCGCAGTAGTTCAACATGCGCTGAAAAAGATTTGAAAGCGGCAGCCAGCAGACCATGCGATCACCCGGCCCGATCTCCGGGAAGGCCTGCAGAATGCTTTCCACCGCGAGCACAACCTGCGCGTGCGTATAGAGGATTCCCTTGGGCTCCCCGGTGCTGCCGGAAGTGAAAATGAGCGTTGCGGGATCGTCGCCTGATGGCGGGTTTGGCAGCGCTGCTCCCTCACCGGCGCGCAGCAGACTCTCGACGCCATACCTCTCTGTCGAGGCATGGGCCTGCATCGGTGGTGCCCCGGCAAGGCCGATGACCCGCCGCAGGCTCGTCAGTTCTGAAAGTGCGAGGTGTTCCAGCAGTCCAGAGTCGGCGACCACCAGCGTGTCGATGTCTGCCGTCGCCATCATGGCCCGCACCCGTGTGGGCTGGTCGTGCGGATCAAAGCCCGCGACAGCGGCCCCGTTGAGCAGTGCGGCCAGTTGGAAAAGCTCCCAGTCGAGGCTGGTCGGTGCCATGATGGCCAAGCGACTGCCATGCGTCACACCCACGGCGGCGAGGCCCTTGGCGAGAGCCTCGGCTCGCGCGAGAAACTCTCTCCACGTGACGCCCGTCCAGACGTCCGCCACTCTTTGGCGGAAGGCACAACGCTCCGGTTCCAGCTCAGCCCGTGCACGCGCAAAATCGGAGAGGATGCGCGGCTGGACACGAGAGACAGACACAGCGGATTGGCTCAATCGGGTGCGCGCGCACCCGGCACGGGATCGTAGGCCCCGCGTGGGCAGGTGATCCGGAGGTCATCCGGCGTCAGTCCCAACCACTTCAAGTGCCCGGTGACGTGGCGTCCCAGAAACTGTCGACGGCGAATCATCCAGTCGACCAGCGGCGCCATGAAACGCCACTGCGCCAGACTGGCCTTACCCTCCCGGATGAGCGCGGCGAATTCCGGGGCGTAGGGGTTGTAACCGAAGTTGCGCAGATCGGAATACATCATCAGCCAGTTGATGGGATAGTTGCTGAACACAGGGCTCGCATGCCTTGACGTGGCAACCAGTCCCTTTTCCACCACCAGGCGCATGACCGCTTCCTGGTCGTAGGGCCACGCATGGAATGGTGCGAGATAGCGCGGGAAGACCGTACCGGCTGGATAACGGCCGGGGTCAAAAAAACGGGTGAGTTCATCGTCGGCAAAAGTCCCACTTGCGCGCAAGGCAGGTGGCGTCCAGTCCGTGGCCTCGATCAGCGCGCGTGAGAATTCGTACTTCATGCGCTCGGGCTCAGGCTGGCCCGGTGAGTAACCCGCCAGCACCAGCGGAATCTGCTTTTCCAATGCGAGCTTGATGGCGTCGCCTTCAAACAGCGGCGCATAGACGTATGACACCGTATAGACCGCGCCGCGCGCCTCCTGGTGGCTCAGCAGATACCGGAACAGCTTGCGATAGAAAGCCGTTGGCGGTGTGTAAGTGACGAGGTCGCAGCCCAGTCGCTCGACCGTACGGCGAATGTTCTGCCAGGCGATGGGAGGAATGTTCACATCGACCGTAAAGGCGAGCACTCGCAACCGGTATTCCACACACAGTTTGTACAGGAGCAGCGCACTGTCCTTGCCGCCACTGAAAGGCACCAGGCAATCGTACTGTCCCTGACCGCGCACGGTGGCAAGGGTTTGTTCCAGATCAGCCTCAAAGCTCTGGCGCTCGGCCTCTCCCGCATGCAGTGATTCAGGCGCAAATTCACGGCACGGTCGACACACCCCCGCGCGATCGAGATCCGCGCCTGGCACCGTGGCGGGCAGAAGGCATTTACGGCATTTTTTCATCCTGGCAGGCAATCCATTCGTGCATGTGCAGCCATGATACCCCGTGTCATCAAGACAGACCCGCAGACTTGGCGTCGATATCCTGCCCGGCGAAGAAGCGTTCCAATGAGGCACGCCAGTGCGGCATGCGGAGACCGAACCGTGCACTGATTTTCCGGTTGCACAACACGCTGCGGGCGGGCCGCGCGGCCTTGGCCCCGTAGTCCGCGGAGGAGACGGGAAGCACTTCCGGTATTTCCCCCTGAATCAGCCCGTGTCTCGTTGCGAGCGACAGTATCTCGCAAGCAAGGGCGTACCAGGTGGTCTCGCCGTCTGCGCTCAGGTGGTAGAGCCCGCTCGCCTCATCCCAGCCTATGGTCTGCGCCAAGGTACAGGCTCTGAAGGTCGACTCAGCGAGGTCCCGAGCCCAGGTCGGACTGCCCACCTGATCGTCCACCACCCGCAAGGTTTCCTGCATGTGGGCACGGCGCAGGATCGTGTTGACGAAATTGTTACCCCGCCCGCTGTAGACCCAGCTTGTGCGCAAGATCAGGTAGCGTGCCGCACTCTGCTGAATGGCCAGTTCGCCAGCCAGCTTGCTGCGACCGTAGGCGTTCAAAGGCGCGGGCGAAGCTTCTTCCGTCAGCGGCCCGCCCTCGCGGCCGCTGAAGACATAATCCGTGGAGTAGTGAACAAGGGGAACCCCGAGCCGCGCCGCCTCCTCCGCCAGCACGCCAGGCGCCCGTGCATTCACCTGCAGGGCAAGATCCTCCGCATCCTCAGCCTGTTCGACCGCGGTGAAGGCGGCTGCGTTGAGGATGAGCCCGGGCCTCGAATCCCGGAGACAGTGCCGCAAGGCCGCGAGGTCGGTCAGATCACACTGCTGGCGTCCAAGCGCCAGGGCTCCCGGCCAGCATCGCTGCAACTCGGTGCCAAGCTGCCCATCGGCACCCAGTATGAGCACTTGGCGCACGGGACTCAGGCCGTGAAGGGCGGCAGGCTGGACGCCGGAAAGTCACGCAGGCGCAAGCCCGCAGCATCCTTGAGGGAAAGCTCGGGCGAGCGATTTGGCCAGGGGATGTCCAGATCCGGATCAGACCACAGCAGCATGTGCTCGCGATCCGCTGCGTAGTAACCATCGCACTTGTAGCTCACGATGGCCTTTGGACTCAGTACGCAAAAACCATGGGCAAAACCGCGCGGTACGTAGAACTGGCGGCGGTCCACATCATCAAGGTACAGCGCAGCCCAACGCCCGAAGGTAGGTGATCCGTGTCGGACATCCACAGCCACATCGAACACCGCACCCTCGATGACGCTGACCAGCTTGGCCTGTGCGTCCGGGTGCTGGAAATGCAATCCGCGCAATACACCCTGCGCGGAAACGGAAAGATTGTCCTGCACGAAGTCGACCTCGAGGCCCAGGTGGCGGTACCGTTGATCCTGCCATGTCTCTAGAAAACAGCCGCGCGTGTCGCGAAATATTCTCGGCTCCACCACACTCAGTCCCGGGATCTCGAGTTGATGGATCACCGTCCCCTGCTCCAGTTGGCGTGTCTCCACCAACTTCGCGCCCAGCAGCTTCATCACACCTCGCCACGCAGGAGTGCCTGCAGGTATTGTCCATAGGAATTCCCGGCCAAAGGTGCGGCCAGGGCGGCCAGCTGCGCACGGTCGATGAAGCCCATGCGCCAGGCGATCTCTTCAGGGCAGGCGATCTTCAAACCCTGGCGGCGTTCGACCACACGCACGAACTCCGTGGCATCCACCAGGGAATCGTGGGTACCGGTATCAAGCCAGGCGGCGCCCCGGCTCAACAACTCCACCTCGAGCCGCCCCCGGGCGAGGTAGGCACGGTTGACGTCCGTGATTTCGAGCTCACCCCGGGGTGAAGGCGTGAGGGATTTTGCGATGTCGACCACGTCCGCGTCGTAGAAGTAGAGGCCGGTGACCGCGAATCGTGAGCGCGGTTGCTGCGGCTTCTCTTCGATGTCCTCGACACGCCCTTTGTCATCAAAGCTCACCACACCATAACGCTCAGGATCCTTTACCGCATAGGCGAAGATCGTCGCACCCTCGGTCTTCGCGGCTGCCCGTTGCAGCTGGAGGGAGAGCCCATCCGCATAGAAAAGGTTGTCGCCCAGGATCAGGCAAGACGGTTCTCCGGCGAGAAACTCCTCACCCAGAATGAAAGCCTGCGCGAGCCCCTCTGGTTGCGGCTGCACACAGTAGCTGAAACGACAGCCCCACTGCGTGCCATCTCCCAACAGTGCGCGGAACTGGCCGAGGTCCTGGGGAGTGGAGATGATGAGGATGTCCCGGATCCCGGCCAGCATCAAAGTGCTGAGCGGGTAGTAGATCATGGGCTTGTCGTACACGGGCAACAGCTGCTTGCTGACCGCCATGGTCACCGGGTAGAGCCGGGTTCCGGCGCCCCCGGCAAGGATGATGCCTTTGCGTCGCAGAGGGGGCTCGAGGCTCATCCCGGGCTCAAGTGGTTCCATGCACGACTCCCAGACGTTCTCCGCGATAGGCACCGGATTCTACGCGCTGACACCATTCCTCATTGGCGAGATACCACTCCAGCGTCCTGTCGAGACCCGAGGCGAAGGTTTCAAGCGGCTGCCAGCCGAAGTCCCGTTGCAGCTTTCCAGCGTCGATCGCGTAGCGCCAGTCGTGGCCGGGCCGATCGGCCACAAAGGTGATGAGTTGACGGTGGCTGCCTGCGGCGCGCGGCCGACGGGCGTCCAGTCCGGCACAAACGGCCTCCACCACTTCGAGATTGCTGCGCTCGCTGTTGCCGCCGATGTTGTAGGTCTCACCGGGAGCAGCGCGCTCCAGCACCGTGACCAGCGCGCGCGCATGATCATCCACGAACAGCCAGTCACGGACGTTGCTGCCATCGCCGTAAACCGGCAGAGCCTGCCCGCGCAGTGCCTTGCGAATCACCAGTGGAATGAGTTTTTCGGGAAACTGGCACGGACCGTAATTGTTGGAACAGTTCGTGATGAGCGTAGGCAGGCCGTAGGTCTCGTGCCAGGCACGCACCAGGTGGTCACTCGCGGCCTTGCTGGCGGCGTAGGGAGAGCGCGGCGCGTAAGGGCTGTCCTCGGAGAAACGGCCTGATTTGCCGAGAGAGCCAAAGACCTCATCGGTGGACACGTGATGGAATCGGAAGGCGGCCCGGGCGCCAGGGTCGAGCTGGCCCCAGTATTCCCGTGCGACCTCCAGCAAGGTCGCGGTGCCCTCCACGTTGGTCTGGATGAAGGGCAGCGGGCCGTCTATGGACCGATCGACGTGACTCTCGGCGGCCAGGTGAATGACGGCCTCCGGCCGGAAGTCCGCAAAAGCTGCCGCCAGGGCTCGGCGGTCCCTGATATCAGCGTGGACAAAGCCGTAGCCGGGGTGGTCCGCCACCGGCGCGAGGGATTCCAGGTTTCCCGCATAGGTCAGAGCGTCCAGATTCAGCACCCGGTGCCGGCCGGTGGCCAGCAAGTGACGGATGAGCGCGGAGCCGATGAAACCCGCGCCTCCGGTGACCAGCAGTCTCATGCGCACCGGGCCCGGACGGGAATGAGAAGGGGGTCACATCTCCCGTAAGAATGTGAGACGGCGAGGTTCATTGCACTGCGTTTTCGTTGTACCATCGGGGCGCTGGTCAGGCCTTAATAAAAATTTACAACTCCCCCACAGGAGAAAATCATGCTTGAGCGACAACACCTGGTGTGTTCGCTGGGCGCTACCGTGGTCATGACCGACCCGGAGCAGGACTTCATCGGCGAGGATGCCATGGGCGGCACAGCCCCGCGAGCCGAGAATGGTCTGGAATCCCGCAACAGCTTTGGCGACGCAGTCCGATTCATCTTGAGCGGTACCACCTGCCTGAAGGTCCACACGGGCCGCTGAGTGCTGGCAAGCGCGGGGCGGGGCAGCGGGCCCGCTCAGGCGGGAACGTTGCCCTTCAGGCATTGATATCGTACTTCTTGATGAGGTGGTAGACGGTTGGGCGGCTGACGCCCAGCATATCCGCGACCTTGCCAATCTGCCCACCGGTTACCGCCAGTGCATGCTGTATCGCGTGTGCCTCGGCGGCTTCCCGGATTTCACGCAGGGTCTTGAAGCCAATGGTGGTCGGGGTCTCCAGTTCAAGATCGTAGGGCTCGATCATCGGGCTTTCTGCCATGATGACGGCCCGTTTCACCCGGTTTTCCAGTTCCCGCACATTGCCTGGCCACTCGTGGAGGTCAATGGCTGTCAACGCTCCGGGACTGAAATCCCGGACCGAGGATTTCTGGATCTCCCGCTGCTTGTTGAGGATGACCCGTGCGATGAGGATGGCGTCACCCGGACGTTCCCGCAGGGGCGGAATCTGCACGCTGACCTCGCTGATCCGGTAATACAGATCCTCCCTGAACTGCTGTTCGGCGATCAACGCCTTCAGGTTCTTGTGGGTGGCGCAGACGATGCGCACATCGACCGGTATCTCGTCCCGTCCACCAAGCCGTTCAATCGTGCGCTCCTGCAGGAAGCGCAGGAGCTTGGCCTGCAGCGACAGGGGCAGATCACCCATTTCATCAAGGAAGAGTGTGCCGCCGTCGGCATGCTCTATCCGGCCTTTGGTCTGCTTGACCGCCCCCGTGAAAGCACCCCGCTCGTAGCCGAACAATTCGCTCTCCAGCAGGTTCTCCGGAATGGCTGCGCAGTTGATGGCGACAAATCTCTTGTCCTTGCGAGGACTCAGTTCGTGCGTGGCGCGTGCCAGCAGTTCCTTGCCGGTACCACTCTCGCCCAGCAGCATGACGGTGGCCTGGGTTGGAGCGATGCGTTCGACGCGCCGACACACCTCGAGCATTTGCGGGCTTGCCGCGATGATGCCGGCCAAGGGCTCGCGTCCGACTTCCATGAGCCGGCGGTTCTCGGATTCCAGTTCATGCATGCGCAACGCGCGCGCGACGATGAGTCGCAGCACATCCGGATCAAGTGGCTTCTCGTTGAAGTCAAAAGCCCCCTGCCCGACCGCCCGGACCGCCACTTCACGATCATCGTTGCCGGTGATCACGATCACCTTGGTGGCTGGCGCAAAACGGAGGATGTCACTCAGCGTCTGCAGCCCTTCCGAGGCGTTGGCAGGATCCGGAGGCAGGCCGAGATCAAGCGTGACGACCGGAGGGCGAACCCGCTGCAGCAACTCCAGCGCACCCGCACGGTCACCGGCGACGTGGACTTCATAGTCCTCGAGTGACCACTTGAACTGCTTTTGCAGACCGGGGTCGTCTTCCACTACCAGGATATGGGTCTTGTTCATGCGGTTTTCTCCCACGCGGGCGCCTCGCCTTCCGCCTCGCCGAGCGGGACCAGGGGCAATTGAATCCGGAACGTACTGCCCTTGCCGGGCCGGCTGTCGACAGTAAGCCTGCCGCCCATGCTGCTGGCAATGTGCAGGCTTTCATAGACGCCTATCCCCATGCCTGCCTTGCCCTTCGTTGTATCGAAGGGTTTGAAAAGTCTGTGCTGGATGAATTCGGCCGTCATGCCGCATCCATCATCCGTGATCTCGAGTACCAGCAGGTCACCGCGACACAGCAGGCGCAACTCGACCCTGCCTGCAGGCCCGGTCGCTTCCTGTGCGTTCTGTGCAAGGTGTTCGATCATCGCAAGGAAACGATCATGACTGCCTCGTACGCGAACATCACCCGTTGCCTCGTTGATGAGGATCGGCTTCGGATCGCGCGCAGAAAGATGCGCCAGGGCTTCGCGCAAGCAGTCTGCCACCTGCAGCAGTTCGCTCGGTCCGGATTGAGTATGCCGGAGATTGCCAAGCATACGGTTCATCTTGGCCACTGCATCTCCGATGGTGTTGAAGGCATCGTCAATGAATTCCGGGTTGCCACGATGGCGCACCGAATTCTTGATGACCATGGAGAGCTGGGCTATCACGTTCTTCAGATCATGTACCAGGAAGGCCGAGAGCCGGTTGAAGGCCTCGAATTGCCGGGCATCTCCCAACTCGGCCGTGGCCTGCATCAGCGCCAGATAACTCGCCGACTGGCGCCCCAGGGTGCCGAGAAGTTCGCGATCTTCCGGCACCAGGGCTTCGCCCGCGCGGGATTCGCACAACAGCACGATGGCAAGCAGCTGGTCCCGGTGGACAATCGGGACCAGCAGCCAGGCTCTTGGTTGCTCCAGTAGCCACGCGGGCACCACCATCGGCTCATCAAGCGTGGACCGCTCGGCCTCGGCGGCAATATCAATGACTCTTCCCGGGCTTTTGAGGGCTGCGACCAGCGGATCGTCATCCGGGATTGCCCGCAGGCGCTGCGGATCGAGTTCGTGTGTGGCCACCACACCGAAGGACCCATTGGGATTGCATTGCCAGACGGCGCCCCCCGTGGCGTCCATGATGTCGGCTATGGCCTTGAGAATGGACTGTGGCAGCTCGGCCGGTCCGGTATCGCTCTGCGAAAGGAGATTGGTGAAGCGGAGCCATATCTCGCCGTAGTCGTATTTGTCGCGATAGAAATTCCGCGACAGGAAAAGACGCAAGCGGGAGCGGACCTCCGCCGAGCCCAGGACGGAAACGAGGAACAGGCCAGCGGTGAAAAAGAGCACGGCCCGCAGGGCATCGCCCCACTCTCCCCCGTAGGCCCGCAGATAATAACCGGCCGCCGCCACAGTGAGCAGGTAAAGACCGACCGAGAGCAGGGTTGCACCGTGGAACACCATCTGGCGCGAAAGGAAGAGATTGAGGCGCCACTCGCGATTGCGCGCAACGCCAATCGCGATCAATGGAATGACCAGCGCATTGGCCAGCCCGCGGCCGGTCCAGAGCGCCGAATCGAGGCGAGCGAAGAGCACTCCATCCGCATACAGCATGCAGTCGTACGCATGCATCGCACCGACACCAAGGCACAGATACTTGATTGCCCAGCGTCGCGGGTGCGGAGTGTTGCGATAGAACTGCTCGACCAGTGCCAGTCCCAGCACCGAGAGCATCAGGAGGGCGGCGAACCCGGCCTTGGCGGTAGCCTCAACTGACAGCACACGCTGCGCCAGCGCGGGCTGGACCACCGTCACCAGCGCGAACAGGATCACTATCCCCAGTATCACCCTGGCTCGCTGCAGGAAACGCTGCCGGCCGGGGTCATTCTCGCGCCCGCTCGCAAGTAGCTGCAGTGTCAGCAGTACCCAGGCCGAATCACGGACGATCTCGAGCGTCGCAGACCCGGCGAGTCCCAGCCAGGTCAGGGCTTCCGCGTAGTAGAGCGCCTGCCATACAAACCACACGGCAGATGCGCCTGCAGCAATGCACAGGCGATTGCCGATTGGCGAGCGCTGTCTGTCGAGCAGCAGGAACAGGGCAAACAGCGTGAACGCCGATGCCGCAATCGCGCAGGAGACGACGAGGAGACCCGGTGTCATGCTGTTCACAGACTCCCTGTACGCTTCGGCCAGGTCCGTTTACTGAAACGGAGCTGCTGCCCGCTCAGCGTACCCCCTTGCCCAGAAGGATCACCTGCGCGGTCTGGAGCAGGATGTTGATGTCGAGAAAGATGCTGTAGTTCTTGAGATAGTAGAGGTCGTACTGCAGTTTCTCACGGGCGTCCTTGATGGAGGCCCCATAGGGGTAGGATATCTGGGCCCAGCCAGTGATGCCCGGCTTCACATGATGGCGCAGCTCGTAGTAGGGAATCGCCCGTGCGAGATCCGCCACGAACTCCGGCCGTTCCGGGCGCGGCCCCACGAAACTCATGTCTCCCTTCAGCACGTTCAACAGCTGTGGGAGCTCATCGATCCTGAAGCGCCTGATGATCCGGCCCACCCTCGTCGTGCGCGAATCACCCTGTGCCGCCCAGACAGGTCCGTTGCGTTCTGCATCCACGCGCATGCTGCGAAACTTGAAGATATCGAAAGTCTGCCCACGCAAGCCGACGCGCTGCTGGCGGTACAGGACGGGACCACCCGATTCGAGAAAAATGGCCATCGCCGCGAGCAGGAACAGGGGCATTGACACCAACAGCAGAAGCGAGGCAATCGCCACATCGAGAATCCGCTTTTCGGTCTTCTTGAGTACCGCCTGGGTAAAGCCATCGGAAAAGATCACCTGGCTTGGATGCAGCGCATCGAGGCGAATCTTGCCGAGTTGTCGTTCGAGGAAAGTGCCCTCTTCCAGAATCCTGATGCCCTCCATCTTGCAATCGAGGATTTCGTTGACTGGCAGGCCCTTGCGACGGTCATCGATGGCAATGACCATTTCATCTGCGG
>JBDLQR010000417.1:0-2855 GCA_039800485.1 Pseudomonadota bacterium | reverse complement strand
GAAAAACCCCTGTCCATCGCCAAACTGATGCTGACAGTGCAGCGGGCGCTGGAGAACGCCAGCCTGCAACGGGAGAACGTCGGTCTGCGGCGTGCTGCCGCGGGTGCCTCCGAGCCCATCGGTCGCAGCCGCGTGATGGAGACCTTGCGGGCGAGCTGTCGCCGGATCGCCCAGCACAAGACGGCCGTCTTCATCACGGGTGAATCCGGATCGGGCAAGGAAGTCTTCGCGCGCTACATCCACCAGCACAGTCCACGCGCCAGCGGCCCCTTCATCGTGGTCAATGTGGCCGGGCTCGCCCGCGAAAACCCGGACAACGAACTGTTCGGGACCGAGGATGCCAAGCGTGTGGTGTACGGCTCTCTGGAGCAGGCCAACGGCGGCACGCTGTTCATCAAGGACATCGCGGACATGGACCTCAGCACGCAGGCAAGACTGCTGAACGCGCTGGAACAGCAGACGCTGCTGCGGGTCGGCGGTCGCGAGCCGGTTGCTGTCGATGTGCGCGTCATCGCAGCCACCAAGCGGGATCTTGCCGCGGAGGTCGCCGGTGGACGTTTCCGCGATGACCTTTACTACCACCTCAATGTGGTCCCGCTGCAGGTTCCTGCCCTGCGCGAGCACATCGAGGATCTCGATGACCTGCTGTCCTACTACGTCGACTACTTCTCGCGGCAGGAAGGTCTGCCCAGGCGCGAATTCACGCCGGCTGCGCGGGCGCGCCTGCGCGATTACCGCTGGCCCGGCAACGTCCGCGAACTCAAGAACCTGGTGCAACGACTGTTCATCCTCGGCACCAGCGAGTACGTGGAGGGAACGGAGATCAGCGCCGCCACCGGCGTACGCGCCCCCCAGGAATCGGACAGCGCACACCCGGAATTCGAATTGCCGCTCAGGGAGGCCCGTGAGCGTTTCGAGAAAGCCTATCTCGAATACCAGCTGCAGGCCTGCGAAGGCAGCGTCAGCCGGGTCGCCGAGAAGGTGGGCATCGAACGCACCCACCTCTATCGCAAATTGCGCAGCCTCGGCATCGACCCCCGCCAGATCAAGGAGGCCAGTCGGGACTGAGTCTCGCCCCGACGCGCGTGATGAGTGCCTTGACCGAACGCTTCGAGAAACTGCTGGCCGCGGGGCAGGACACGGCAATCCTGCGCTTCAGCCTGGGTAACGCCTGGCTGTCCGAGGATCCCGCGCGGGCAGCACTGCACTTCGCGCGGGCCACGGAGCTCGATCCGATGTATTCGGCAGCGTGGAAAATGCTCGGCAAAGCCTGCTCTGCGCAGGCTGACACCGCAGGGGCCATGCAGGCCTATGCGCGAGGGATCGAAGTGGCGGAAGCGCGAGGAGACATCCAGGCGGCGCGTGAAATGCGCGTATTTCTCAAACGGCTCAGCACTTCGCAGGCGTCGGACCCGGCGCATTGAGAGTTAGGTTGCCGACGAGTGCGGCACTGTCTGCAAAGCCGTGACGATCGAGGTAGGCGAGGATTCCCTCGTTGATCTCCCGGCAGAGCAGCGGCTCGTAGAAGAGTCCGGTCCCCACGCCAACGGCCGTCGCGCCAGCCAGCATGAACTCTATGGCATCGTTGGCAGAGGTCACACCACCCTGGCCAATGATGGGAATACCCAGCGGCTTGCACACCTGGTGCACCTGGAAAACCTTGAGCAACGCGATGGGCTTGATGGCGGGCCCGGACAGCCCCCCCTGATTGTTGCCGATCACCGGGCGCCGCTGCTCGATGTCGATGGCCATGCCCATCAAGGTGTTGATCACGGCGAAGGCGTCACTGCCGGCCTCGATGCAGCGCCGTGCGTTTTCTGCAATGTCGGTCTGGTTGGGCGAAAGTTTGGTGATCAGCGGCTTGCGGGTGGCACGTCGGCACGCTGCCACCACACGCGCAGACATGTCCGGACTGTTGCCAAAGGCAACACCGCCTTCCTTCACATTGGGACAGGAGATGTTGATCTCGATCGCGTCGATGGGCGAGTCGTCAAACAGCCGGGTGACTTCCTCGTACTCCTCGACCGTGGAGCCCGACACATTGGCGATGAAGCGGGTTTCCGTGAAATCGAGCCGGGGCAGGATGTCGCGCACCACGAACCCGGCACCGGGATTCTGCAGGCCGATGGCATTGAGCATGCCGGCGGAGGTCTCATAGACGCGGTGCGCGGGGTTACCCAGTCGTGGCGCGAGCGTCGTGCCCTTGAGACAGACCGCGCCCACGTCGCGATTGGAAAAACCGCGTACCCGCGTATATTCCTCACCGAATCCCACACAGCCGGAGAGCAGAACCAGCGGTGTGGCGAAAGACAGGCCACAGAAGCGGGTCTTCAGGCGTTCATCGTTCGACACAGTGGGTTCTTGGGCCACGGGAAGTCTCTCGCGCATGTTTGAAGTGGTGCTGTTCCAGCCGGAAATCCCGCCGAACACAGGCAACATTATACGGTTATGCGCCGCCACAGGCGCGCGGCTGCACCTGATAGAGCCACTCGGTTTCCAGTGGGACGACAAGCGTCTCAGGCGTGCGGGTCTCGACTACCACGAATTCGCCGAGGTCAGGCGCCATGCATCGCCTGAGGCCTTTCTGTCGGCCGTTCCGGGGCGACGGATTTTCGCCCAAAGCCGTCACGCCACACAGAGCCTGCACGCTGTCACTTTCACGCCCGGAGATGCTCTGCTGTTCGGCGCCGAGACGTGCGGCCTGCCTGCAGATATTGCCGAGAGGCTTCCGATCGAGGCTTTCCTGCGCATTCCCATGCGCCCCGGGATTCGCAGCCTGAATCTCGCCAATGCCGTGGCCATCACCGTGTATGAGGCCTTGCGGCAGTGCGCAGGGCTGCCTCACACCACGGTTC
>JBDLQR010000416.1:0-11341 GCA_039800485.1 Pseudomonadota bacterium | reverse complement strand
CATAAAGTGGTGAAGATCTCAGTAAAACGGCTCGCATCAACGCTGGGTATAGCTTCCTCCACGTGATGTCCAAGGGCCTCGCAGTGTCGCGCGGCTTCCGTGACTGCGCGTACGCATTCGGGGTGGACCTCGGCACGCGCCACGGGGATGGTGCTGAAGGCAAGACGCAGCCTGCCGGGTGCCAGGCCCACCTCAGCCGAGAAAGGCCTTTTCGGGGCTGATGGGGAGTAAGGTGCTCCCGCATCTGACCCCGCCGTGCAATCAAGCACCGCCGCGGTGTCCAGTACCGAACGTGTGACTACATGTTCACACACCAGCCCCGCACCCATGTCACCGTAGCCCGGACCGAGCGGATTGCGGCCACGGGTAGGCTTCAATCCGACCAGCCCGCACCAGGCAGCAGGACAGCGGATGGATCCACCGCCATCATTAGCATGCGCAACGGCAGCCATGCCCGCAGCCACTGCGCTTGCCGAGCCACCGGACGATCCGCTTGCTGAAAAAGTCGGATTCCACGGATTGCAGGTCGGCCCGAACAACGCCGGCTCGGTGGTAGGCTTGGAAGCGAATTCCGGTGTGTTGGTCTTGCCTACGATGATGAAGCCCGCGCGCCGGTAGCGCGCCACGAGCTCGCTGTCTGCCAGCGAGACATGGTCACGCAGGAATCGCGAGCCTTCGGTCAGTCGGGTGCCGGCATACTCAGCGAGAAAGTCTTTCAATAGCAAAGGCACGCCGGCAAACGGTGCGTTGCTTCTCGCGTACACCCGGCGGGCCTCGTCCCGTGCGCGATCGAACAGCGGCGTCACCACGGCGTTCAGCACGGGGTTCCATTTTTCGATGGCCTTGATGGAGGCCTCAACCATCTCCAGCGCCGAAACGGATCCCGCGCGAATGAGTCGGGCCTGCTCCACGGCATCCAGGCGCATCAGCTCATGCATGTTCTATCCCCCATTCCTGGTGTCGAGATCATCTCTCAGGCGATCACCAGGCGATTATTGATACGTGCCAGCCTGTAATTCAGCGGGGCTTCCAGAAGCGCGGAACAGACGCCCTCCCCGAGCATCGCTTTGAGGTTCACTCTCGATTCGAATGACTGCGACTGAAAACAGTCCCGAGCGCGCTGGGCAATCCAGACCGCGTGCACGTTGGCTGCGTGGGGGCGAGTCTTCCCTTTGACGGTGACCGTTTCCTCCGCCAGCATTGGCTGGTCCCTGTCCGGGTCAAGCATATGTCCGGACCCGGGCTTGAGACGCGCCATTGCCTGTTCAAAGGCCAGAATATCGCGAACGAAACGACCGCCCCAGGTTTGCGCAACAAACTCGAGGAAGGCCAGTGCCGTGTCCGGCACTTCGTCATGCGGAAGATATTCGATTGGGCAACCTGCAAATTCAGGCGACTGGATTTCCGGCACCAGCATGTGTTCCACCCACCGGAAGGTGCGGGGTGCGTGATGCTGCATCACTCGTAAACCGGCCGGGTCGCGCCCGAGATGGGCATGGAGCGCACCCATGAGGGCGTAATCAGCCGCCGAGGGTTGTCCCCCCAGCAGATAGGGGTGTTGCACCAAGTGTGATTCGAACAGTGAGAGCAGCTGCACATACTGTGCGTCAAGGCGCTCGCGAAGCGCGGGGGTTGCCTCGGGCAGGCCGTAGCTCAGCATGCGCTCCGCGATGATCTCCCCGTAATGCATCAGCTCTTCATTCGTGCCCTGCGGGCGGAATGATCTGCCAAATTCCATGATCACGAAGGGTCGATTCTCCTCGAACACCCAGCGATGCATCCAGGCAAGTCCCAGCAGCCCCTCACTGCCCATGAGTTCCATCAGGTGCACGAACACACGCTGTCGCGGAGAGGCAGGAAAGGCCGGAAAGTCAGGATAGCGCGCCTCGAGATGATCAAGGATTTCGATGCTGTCCTGCACCACCGTGTTCTCAGGCGTCAGAAGCTGGGGTATGCGATGGCTCCCCGAGCTTGGGCGCACCACAGAGCGGAACAGCGGGTCAGCCGGCAGTCGCTCAACGAAAGGGACCCCCTTCTTGCGCAAGCAGGCTCTGACCTTCGCGGTGTAGTAGGAGGCGTACGAGCCGAACAATGTATAGGTTTCGCTCATCGCCACTGCCCTGCTCGACCCTTGGATTCGCCGCACCTTATGGGGGCCGAGCGATGCAGGCAAGCGCCTTGGCATTTGCGCAAGTCGGCAACCATAATCCCCTCATACCGCCAGAGCAGGAGAAACGCCGTGGCCGCTGTTCCCGCAGTTGAATACCGCTTCCCGCTCGGAATCACGGATCTGAACAATCTCGATCTCTACGCCCATGGTCAGCCTCACGCGGCCTTCAAGGCGCTGCGTGAACAAGCCCCCGTATTCTGGAATCCGGAGCCGGACGGACCGGGCTATTGGGTCATCACCCGTTACGAAGATGTGGAGATGATCTCCAAGCAGCCGAAGCTCTTTTCCAATGCGGCAGGTGGGCATTACATTTCCTACGAATCGATGGGCATCAATGACCCGGAAGCCCAGAACGCCTTTCTGCACATGCTGTTGGCGATGGATCCCCCTGAGCACAACCTCCATAGGCGCCTCATCGCGCCCGCATTTGCGCCATCGGCCGTGCGCAAGTTCGAGAGCGGTGTCCGCAACAAGGTGCAGACATTGCTGGAGGCTGTAGCTCCGCTCGGAGCCTGCGACTTCGTCACGGATCTGGCCACACCACTGCCACTGTGGACCCTGTCCGAATTGTTGGGAGTTCCGGAGGAGGACCGCGCGGACATCATCCGCTGGTCAAATGAGTCACTGGCGCTGCTGGATCCGGATTACTTCGCGAGTCCGGATGCGGGACAGCACGTTTTCGAAAAAATGTTCGCCTACGGAAAGCGGGCGATGGCCGCGCGTCGCGAACATCCCGCAGAGGATCTGCTGAGCGTGATGGCAAATACCCGTATTGACGGACAAGGCCTCCCGCAGGCCACACTGGATGGCTTTTTTGTACTGATGATCCTGGCGGGTAACGAAACAACCCGGAACACCATCGCGGGAGGCTTGCGTGCCCTGACCGAGTTTCCGGAGCAGCGCCAGAAGCTGCTCGATGACCCAGGCCTCATTCCAAACGCGGTTGAGGAGATGCTGCGCTTTGTCAGTGCCATCATCTACATGCGGCGCACTGCAATGGAAAACACCGAGATCAGGGGTCAGCGCATCGCCAAGGGCGACAAGGTGGTGCTGTGGTACGGCGCCGCCAATTTTGATGAGGATGTGTTTCCGGATCCCTATCGTTTTGATGTGACACGACCCAACGCCCGTGAGCATCTGGCGTTCGGCATTGGCCAGCATTTCTGCATCGGGTCCCAGGTGGCTCGCCTGCAGATTCGCATCCTGTACGAGGAGCTGTTGGCGAGACTGCCCGACATGCGCACCACAGGTGAGTACCGCTATCTGCGGTCAAACCACCTCAGCTGCCTGAAATCAATGCCTGCGGTATTCACTCCAAGGATATAATCCGGCAGCCAAACTCTCGAAGGTTTTTCATGATCGACCCGAGCAACAGGGATCTTTCCGACAGCTTGCCGCCGCACAAGATCTTCGTCGGTACTTTTCACAAATCCGGTACCGTGCTGATGCAGGACATCTGGACGCAAGCCTGCCGCTCCCTGGGCCTCGTGCTGTGGGAGATGCACGACCATCCGGAGAGCCCCCCTGCTGCCTGGCAGGTTGCGTTCCATTACAAGTCCAAATTCGGGGACCTTCCTCTCCGCCACCCTCACCGCGGAATGCTGGTGTTCCGTGATCCGCGGGATGTGATCATCAGCGGAATGCACTACCACCGAAAATCTCCTGAGCCGTGGCTGCACAAGCCTGACGCCAGGTTTGATGGCCTTACCTACCAGCAGAGGCTGAACAGCTTGGCCACCGACACGGATCGCCTGCTGTTTGAAATGGAACATCAGGGACGCAAGACCATCAAGCAAATGCAGCGCGCAATGGAGGCCTATCCCGACTTCTATCACGCGAAACTGGAGCATCTGGTGGAAGACAGGGACCTTGCCGAATATCAGCGCATCTTCCAGTTCCTCGGTTTTGACGGAAACTCCCTGGGGGTTCTTCTGGATTCAGCGAGGCGCAACAGCCTCTTTGCGGGCTCGGTCACAAGCGCTTCCCATGTCCGCAGTGGCCGACCCGCGCTGTGGCGGGATGAGTTTTCTGGCCAGGTCATGGATGCCTTTCTGGAGAAATACGGGGATCTCCCCGAGCGATGGGGCTATCCCGCACCCTGATCTGCCCGGCGGGCGGCCGGGATTTTGCGCCCACGATTGGACGCTTTGCGACGGCTGGCAGAGGGTTGCGGTGGGATATCGAGAAGAGTAGGCGCTTCACGCTCGGCCTCCCGCAGGATGTGGGCGCTGAACTCTGCGGCAAGCGGCGACAGACGACGCCCCTTGGGGCGGACGAGATGCCAGTGTGAGTCGATAGGAAAATCGACTGCATCAAGGATGGTCAGTCCCTCCTGGTCAAAATGCGGACCAAGAGAGTGCACGGACAGAATGGACAGTCCCAATCCACCCCGCACTGCCTGCTTGATGGCTTCGCTGCTGCCGAGTTCCAGCCGAACCTGCGGCACCAGACCCTTGGCACGAAAATAGGCTTCACACGCCATGCGCGTTCCCGAGCCCTGTTCCCTCAGGATGAACCGCTCCTTGCAGACGCGCGCCCACGGCAAGCGCTGCTTGCCGGCGAGGGCATGGTCAGACGGCGCGATGAGCACCAGAGGATTGGGCAGAAAGACCTGATCCTCCAAGGCGAGGTCAGTCGGTGGGGTAGACATGATGTACAGGTCATCGAGGTTTGCCCGCAGGCGCTGCACCACGCCATCCCGGTTGAGCACCATGAGGGCCACATCCACACCCGGATGCTGCCGGCAAAAGCTGCCCAGCCAGCGCGGAGTGAAATACTTGGCGGTGCTGACCACCGAGATGCTGATACGCCCCCGTTCGAGTCCCCGTTCTGCATCCACCAGTTGCCGGAATCCGTCCCACTCTTCCCTGATGCGTTGCGCAGTGAACGCCAGATCCTCGCCCAGCGCGGTGAGGCGTACGCGACGGGAAACAACTTCGTACAGCGGCGCGCCGACTGCATCAGTCAGTTCCTTCAACTGGAGCGAAGCAGTGGGCTGGCTCACATGCATGGCTCTTGCAGCAGCGCTGACGCTGCCTGTCTGAGCCAGGGCCAGAAAAAGTCGAAGCTGACGGAAGGTGACGTTCATTTATTTTTATAAATGTTTCCAGACGTGACATCTAATTTTACACATGTTTCTGGCTTTCCTAGGATGCGCGCCGTCCACGAGGGAGTCAGCCATGCAGACATTTCTTGACCCGGCAATCCTGTTCTTCGTTTTCGGTGTGCTGGCGGGTTTGCTCCGCTCCAACCTTGAGATTCCTCCGGCCATCTCACGGTTCCTCTCCCTCTATCTGCTGATGACGCTCGGACTGAAGGGCGGGTTTGCCTTGGCAGCCTCCGGGATCACCCAGGCGGTGATATCCAGCCTCGGCACCGCATTACTGCTTGCAGTGGTGGTGCCTTTGCTTGGTTACTGGTTACTCAGGCACCTGCTGGGAGGTTTCGATGCGGCAGCCATCGCCGCCACCTACGGCTCGGTGAGCGCCGTGACCTTCATCACGGCGGTCAACCATATGGAATCCCACGGCTACGCTTTCGGAGCCCATATGCCGGCGGCGATGGCCCTGATGGAGGCTCCCGCCATCTTCATGGCCATCCTGTTTGCCAGCATCCTGAGGCGCGGCGAAGCTGATTCGGGGCTTGCGCCAAAGTCCTCTCACACCACACGCTCGGTGCTCCGGGATGCGCTCACCGATGGCACCCAGCTGATGCTGGTCGGTGCCATGCTCATCGGTTATCTCACAGGCGCGGCTGGTGAGAAAGTCATGCAGGGTTTCACCGGGGATCTTTTCAAAGGCATGCTCTGCTTCTTCCTGCTGGACATGGGAATGCTTGCTGCCCGGAGCATCCGGGATACCCGGGGACTTCCTCCCATGATTCTGGCGTATGCAGTGTTTGGTCCTCTCGTACACGCCGGACTCGCGCTATTCCTCGCGAGGATGTTCGGTATTTCAAGCGGGGACGCCGGCCTGCTGATGGTGCTGGCCGCGAGCGCCTCCTACATCGCTGTCCCGGCAGCCTTGAAGATGGCGATTCCGGAGGCTCGCCCAGCGCTTTATTTCGGGCTCTCGCTTGGTGTGACTTTTCCGCTCAACATCCTGTTTGGCATCCCGATGTACATCGGGGTAGCCAGACAAGCGCTGAGCTGAGGCCCGGTCAGATCGATACCGGTGTGCGTTTCGACTCGAGCAGTGTTTCCTGCTCTTGCCACCACCGCGTGAGATCCGTATCCGGAAGTTCGAGGTCCGCGGGGCTGAGAAGATGATCGCACCGCACACGACGCATCAAGGTCACCGGGCGTTCCAACAGGACGATCGGGATACCGGGGGTTTCTCGCAGTTCAAGAGTGCCGTAACACGCTTCACTTCCGATTGCATGTTGCAGGATTTCTCCGGCTTCGAGAGTGCGTTTGGCGCGAGCAAACACCTGGCAGGTGGGATTCGCTGAAGCAGACCGGGGTGAAAGCAGCCGGTTCCCTTGGCCAGGTGCCAGGACAGGGGCCCCCTGCATCACTGCAAGAATGGCCTTCGGCGTTTCCAGATGACAGAGATGGTAGGGGCGGTAGAGCAGATAGCAGGGTCCCTGTCCCAGCTTGTAATAGTCCAGATAAAAACGCTGTTCATCCGCCAGTGTCGTTTTCGGTTGCACCACCAGGTACACGCCGCCCCCGGGTTCCGCACCGAGGATGTACTCAACACGAGGAATCCCGCCGTAGGCTGCAAAATCAAAGAGTGCGAGCGCCTCGTTTACCGTACGGGCACGCGGCCCGCTCATGCCGCCTTCCGGCGGCAGGTAGCCGAACCCGTTGGCGAGCAATGCCATCTCGATATGCAGTTTGGTGCCATCCGTGTAGGCGCAGCATTGCTCCGGTGAAAGCCTGCGCTTGGCGGCTTCATCCACCAGGCCCGCGGGCGTTGCCCGGCGATCGAGGAAACCCTTGATGTTGCCGGCCTGGACAACCTCCAGGCCCATGAGGTCCGCTTCCATGATCATGGATGCAAGCACACCATGCTGGTCACCGGCGTCCGAAGTAGTGACCAGTCCTCGCGCAGCGGCCGTGTGCTGGAGCAAAGGTCCGAGGGCGAGATCAACCTCAGCGTTCATGAGCACCACATGCGCCCCGGTCTCAATCGCCGCAAAGCAGTAGCGCGCTGCAGATTCGATGCTGTTGCTCGCCTCAACGAACACATCTACCGGCTGCGCCTCCAGCATTTGAAGAGCATTGGTTGAAGCTCCGCAGCCCGTGGCAGCGCCGACAGCACTGGCGGCGTCGGGATTCAGATCCGCTGCCCAGAGGAGGCGCATTCCGGGCGTTGCCTTGATCTGGAGAGCGATACCACGCCCCATGCTGCCGCAGCCTACGAGTCCCACCCGGATTTCAGACGCATGTCTCAGCATGGGGCCTCCTGTCTTTTGCGCGTGACATGACGCTCGTCTCTTGAGTGGCGAAGCCCTGCGCCATCCCGGTGGTCTGCAATGATCTCGCCGACGACCTGGCTGTCAAGCAACGGCGCCAGGCCGTCTCCGAGATTCACTTCACGGTAGTGATTGAGGCCCATGGCCCTGGCCAAGGCGCGCTGGGGTGGGTTTTCCATGCCACCATGCGCGACCATCACCACCAAGGCGTCCGTGTGCATCCAGACCATACCGGCGAACTCAGCGCCACGAATGCCGACGATGCCCTGTGCGGATGCAAACTGGCGGATCTGGCAGGGCAGTCCATGTGCGCCAGGTTCATAGATACGAGCATGAATCCCCGCTTCTTGCAGGGCGTCCCTGCAGTCCTCCAACCCGCTGAGTGATCTGCGCGAACTCCCGTAGCCACCGTACAAGCCCTGCCCTGCAGGTCCGCCGGGCTGGAAATAAGCGGATGGCGATGAACGCCGCAGCAACAGATAGGCTCCTTCAGCGCGGGTCCCGCAGCACTCATCGTTCGCGGCGAGCTCCACCAGGAACCGGGACGTTTCCTGCAGGCACTGGACGAACGCGGCATCTTCGTCGCCGTGGCGCTTGAGATGCGCATCCCAGCGAGGCAGATGGATTCTTTCCCCCTTGATTCCTGGAACCCAATCCGGAGAAAGTCCTGCCCGGTGGCGAAACTCCCGTAGCGTCAATCGCAAGCGATGAAAGGACACTGGTTCGCGGCGGATGCGGGCGGAGCCGTCTTCGACCTCCATCGTGCATTCCAGTCCAAGGGGGCCGAGCAATGGGTCCATTGCCGGACCACAGGATTCAAGCAGGAGACGGGCGCCTCGAAGGCGATCCGGACGTCTGCAGTAAAGCGCCGTGAGCGGCAGAACGACTCCGAAAAGGTAATGCCAGTAGTGCTCCAGCGAACCGGGCTCGGCCCAATCGGGATGGACGCGCAAGGTTTCGCCAGGCTTGCGCGTGGACTTCCGGCTCCACAGATTCAGCACTCAGGCAGTGCCTGAGAGTGACGGTTCAGCCACCTGGCCATTGACGGCACTCGGCAGAGACAGGATCGGTTTCATCAGCGCCTCCAGAGGAATCAGTATAGATCCCGTGGCAGCCTTCGCCAGCGGCTGGGCAATTGGTCAATCTCCCCTTACTCTTTTGACCCGATTCGCGCTGCTGCTGGCAGGAATCCGAGCCGTGGTGGCTGCCAGCGCGGCCGTCGGTACCTACATTCGAAGGGGGAAACATGGCGACAGGCTGGGCCAAGGAGGGGGCGGTGCAGGAGCAAATCGATGCCAGCATCGCCGATGCCGTGCAGCGCGCTCGAGCTGCCCTGCCTCAGGGTGCGGCACTGACTCACTGCGAGGAGTGTGGCGGAAGTATCCCGGAGGCGCGTCGGCAGGCTGTGCCCGGAGCGCGCCGGTGTGTAACCTGCCAGGAAGTCGAAGATGCCCATGCGCGCTTCAGGGATCCGGTCAACCGCCGGGGCAGCAAGGACAGCCAGCTGCGTTGACTGGTCAGGCGCCCCCTCGGGACCGCCAGCCCGAAGGACATGCAGCAGCCCGCACGCCGGTGGTTCAAGCACAAGCTCCTCTTGCCGCTAGAACAAACACGCCCGTCGGGATCCGGCACTGTCGGCTGGGTCGTCGCGGGCACTTCCGCGCTCATCAGGAATACCCATGTCGTTATCGAACGCCGCTGCGCAGTCCGTGATATCGCCCTCCCCTGTTACGCGTTTCGTCATCTACTCGCACGCGCGCTCTGGCTCATCCATGCTGCAGCGGGCGCTGCGCGAGCATCCAGCAATCTGCGCTTACGGGGAGTCGCTGCATCCCGGAACCATCCAGAGACACTTGCCGGGCTATGCGCCTGGCATGGATCCAGTCCCGATGATCGAGAGGCATCTCTTCAGCCCTCGACGTCCTGAGCAGAAGACTGTCGGGTTCAAGTTCTTCCCCGAACATGCAGACCGTCATACATCCCTGTATCCGGTCTGGGCCTGGTTGAAGAAGCAGACCAGCCTGCACTTCATCTGCCTTTATCGAGAAAATCTGTTGCGCTATCACGTCTCCAATCTGATCGCGCGGTTACAAGGTCGATGGGAGGCACACACCCCGGACGAGGTGACCAGAATCACCGTGCCTGTCGATCCGGTTGCTGCTGTCAGGGATTTTGAATATCGCCTGCGGACCAGGCTGTGGGCGCGTATGAATTTGCCTCAGGAGCGGGTCCTGGAGCTCCAGTACGAGCAGATGGCGGAAGACCCACAGGCTTTCCTCCGTCTGGCGCAGCTGCACCTGGGCGTGGAAGTGAGGGATCTGCCTGTCACCATCCTGCGGCAGGAGCTGCGTCAATTGCCTGACATCATCGAGAATTACGACGAACTGGTGCGCCGTTGGCGCGACACACCGTGGGCCCGCTTCCTCGAATAAAGCTGACGATAACCAACACCGGACTTACGGGCCTTGCGGCCCGCAATCCAGACACTACGGGCGCCGATGCCGCCCGTAGCTTTCATCATTGTTTTTTGGACCCGCTACCCGACACTGCTGTCGCGCGTATGGACCAGACTTCGGTCCCGGGCGAAAGCACCGACCCATCTGGCAGCAACTGCAGATCAGGCGCCACCACATTGGAAGCCGTGCCGAGATACAACATCTTGTTGGCGAACTCCAAGGTCCTGATGCCGTAATTCCACAGTCCCCAGTTCAACGGCAGCGCATGCTGCTGCCAATCCTGGCCATTGTCCGTATACCAGAGTTCCGAGGAACCGCGCGGCAGCGTCACGAAGAAGTCCTTGTTGAAGGTACCGAGGAACGTGCGACCGTTTACCTCAGCCATCGACCACGCATACGCATTGTTTGCGTTACCGAAGCCATCATTGGTGATGGGCGGCTGCCATCCATTGACCGGATCACGCATGACCAACGTAAAGCCGTCGGTCAGATCGAGCAGGCCGGCGAAGAGCTGTCCCTTGCTGTTCTTGAACAATTCCAGCACGCCGAAGGTAGTCGCCGGGACGGAAGGCAGATTCGGGGCAACCGCCATTGTTGAGCCGTTCCAGACCCAGAGATACTCGTTGTTCACCGAGGTGCTCACGCCCACCAGCAGGTTGGTGCCGTCCACCAACAGTTCTGTGACACCGGCGCTGAAAGTCCCGGTGCACTTGCCATCCCACAAGGGCAGTCCGCAGATCACCTGGTTGGCACTGAACTTGGCGATCGGCTCCCACGTCGTGGCAACGGCGTCATACGCCCAGACTTCCCCCCCTGAGAAGTTGAACGTACCGAGGTAGAGCTTGCCGCCGTAGGAGGCCAGGGCGCGGAACGAGCTGTTTACTGCGGCCGCGCCGGCAATCGAGCTGGCGCTCGCTGAGCCGCAGGGATTTGGCACGCTCGAGCAAGGCACTTCGGTCCAGGACTTGCCGTCAGCAGACATCAACACGCGCGATCCCGGAAAATCCCAGGTGGAATTACCGGGAGTTGCGTCCCCATTCCAGGAACCGAGCTTTACACCCATCACGAAAGAGCCGAGGTCGGAGCCAGCATAGAGCTTGCCACCGTGGGTTTGCATGATGCGGAAACCTTGGCCACCAGTGGTGGACGTTTCATCCCGCACGCGCGTCCAGTTCTTTTTCACGTAATCGAAGCGCCAGATTTCGGCAAACCGTGTCTGGGCGGCGCCGGAGGTCGAACCACCACTACCACTGTCATACAGTTCGGTACAAGCCAAGGCCCGGTAAATTTCCGGGAT
>JBDLQR010000415.1:0-4228 GCA_039800485.1 Pseudomonadota bacterium | reverse complement strand
ACCAGGCGGTAGAGTTCTACCGAGGCGCGCAAGCGCTCATCCTGATGGTCGAGATCCGTGAGTACGGTGTAGCCATCCTGCGCCACATTGCCTTCCCCACCGCAGCCGAGGCTCGTGGCAGCCCGGGCGGTGCCGGAATGCAGGGTGACCACCGCGGGCAGGGCCAGCGAGGTTCCGCGCAGAAAACGGCGGCGTTCAGCGAGGGGCGCTGTGGCCTGCGGCGCGGTCTCCGCCGCGGGGCGTTGTTCGGTCTTGGTTTCCATCCTGGGCTCCTGCAGCGTCTTTGTGGCGATTGGCAGCAATTTTCACGCCAGATGACGTACGTGCGCCCTCAAGCGATGGATTCCGCACGGATTCCGGGTTTCGCGCAGTTCTTGCGTGCTCCGTGCGCGGCTATTATGTAAAGCTCACCTTACAAAACCAAGCCGCGCCTCCCCACCCTTTGTAAAGATTCTTGACGTGCCCCGAACCCTGCCTTGGTCGACCCTGCCCCCGCATGCCAAGGCACTGCTCACGCTGGATGTGCATGGCTGGGAGCGGGCCTTGACCCTGGGCCGCATCCACCGGGTGGCGGGCCGCTGGTACGGCCAACTGGATGAAGCAGGCCTGCTTGGTGAAGTGCCGGCTGCGGTGCGGGATCATCTCTGGTCCGAGCACCTGCGAGCGGAGGAGCGACAGCGCATGGCGCGCTGGGAGGTTGATCGCATCGCGCACGCCTTTCGGGCCAGCGACATGCCCGTGGTCCTGCTGAAGGGTGCCGCCTACATCGCCGCTGGCCTGCCTCCGGGTGTCGGCAGGCTGCTTTCCGACATCGATATCCTGGTGCCGTTCGCGCGTCTTGCTGAGGCAGAGGATTGCCTGAGGCACCACGGCTGGAAGACCCAGCCACATTCCGACTACGACGACCACTATTACCGTGCATGGATGCATGAGCTGCCACCCATGCAGCATCTCGCGCGTGGCTCTGTCGTCGATGTGCATCACACACTCCTGCCACGCACCGACCGCCTGTGTCCGGATCCGGCACCTTTGCTGGCAGCGGCAGAGCCCCTGCCAGGTCGCCGCCTCTCCATTCTCGCCCCGGCCGATCTGGTCCTGCACAGCATCGTGCACGGCTTCCATGGTGGAGAGCTGGCCAATGCCTGGCGCGATGTACTGGATGTGCACGAGCTCATCGAGCATTTCGCCGCCCACCGTCCGGACTTCTGGCCGGCCTTGGAGGACCGGATGCATCAGTTCGGTTTCGAACGTCCCACGTGGTACGCGCTGACCCTTGCGCAGCGCGTGCACGGCACCCGGATCCCGGAGGCCTTCAGGGCGCGACTCGTGCGCCACGCGCCCCCGGCACCGCTTCGTACAGTGATGCAGTGGGCGCTTGCGCGAGTGGTGCTCCCGGCACTGCCACCCACACCGGCAGAGCGTTTCGCCTTGCGTATGCTCTATCTGCGATCACACTGGGTGAAGATGCCGATGAGGCTACTGGTGCGCCATCTGTGGACCAAATACCGCCAGGGCAATACACATTGAAGAAACAGACCAAGGGGATCCCCATGCACGATTACCGCACGATCACCGTTCAGCGCGAAGGCGCCATCGACTGGCTCTGCCTCAACCGTCCGGACCGCCTCAATACCATCACGCCGCTGATGTGCGAGGAATTGCGCGAATACTTTGATGGGCTCCAGCGGACGCTGGAAACGCGGGTGGTGATTCTGCACGGTGCAGGGCGTGCATTCTGTGCGGGCTACGACCTGCGTGAGGCAGATCCTGTGAGCAGCGGTCCGGTGATGGGGATGAACGTGCAGCGGCAGGTGAGCGAAGTCTTCATGCGCATGCGCCGCTGCCCGCAACCCATCATCTGCCTCGCGCATGGCGCTACCACCGGTGGCGGCTTTGCCTTTGCACTGGCAAGCGATGTCCGCATCGTGAGCCAGGACGTGAAGATGAACGTAGCCATGGTCAAGGTAGGACTCACGGGCTGCGATGTCGGAATCAGCTACTTCCTCCCGCGCGCGGTGGGGCAATCCATCGCCGCCGAGCTCATGATGACCGGCCGCTTCATCGGCGCCGAGCGGGCACTGGCGTTGGGTCTCGTGTCCGAGGTGGTGGAGCCCTCGTCCCTCGTGGCGGCGGGCCGTGCCATGGCTGAGGACATGCTGAAGACCTCGCCCATGGGGCTCAGGTTGACCAAGGAAGGGCTGCGACTTGCGATTGATGCACCCAGCCTCGATGCCGCCATTGCACTGGAAGATCGCGGGCAGATTCTGTGCGCCAGCGCCGGCTTCTTCCTCGAAGGCATTGCTGCATTCAAGGAAGGCAGGTCCGCTGACTATGCGGATGCACCCTATCCCGGCCCGACCCCTTGATACCCCCCTCCACTCACACAGGAGCCAGCCATGGATCTACAGCTTGCAGACAAGGTCGTGATTGTCACCGGTGCCGCTTCCAATATCGGGCGGGCCATCACCCTCGGCTTCGCACGCGAAGGGGCCCGGATTGTGCTGGGTGATATCGATGTGCCGCAGGCAGAAGCTGTTGCCCGGCAAGCCATGGCCCTGGGGGCCGCGAGCACAGAGGTGGTGGGTTGCGATGTGACGCGTCTGGACCAGGTACAAGCCATGTTCCGTCGGGCGGTGGATCGCTTCGGGACAGTTGATGTACTGGTGAACAACGTCGGCTGGGATCAGCTGATGTTCTTCACCCAGACCACGCCGGAGTTCTGGGAGAAGATCATCCAGGTCAATTTCGTGGGCGTGCTCAACTGCACTCACACGGCGCTCAGCGTAATGGCACCCAAAAATCGCGGCGCCATCGTGTCCATCAGCTCCGATGCAAGCCGGCAGGGCGAGCCTCGGGAAGCGGTGTACGGCGGCATGAAGGCCGCCATCAACAGCTTCATGAAGACCATCGCCAAGGAGAATGGACGCAACGGCATTCGCTGCAATGTGGTCTGCCCGGGCGTTACCCTGCCGGAGGACGATGAGGAAGTGGGCAAGCGCAGCATGTGGGTGAACAAGGATTCGATGTTCACGCCGGATCAGCTGGAGAAGATCGCCCGCTCACTGCCCCTCAAGAAAGTGGGAAGACCGCGGGACATCGCCAATGCCGTGCTGTTCCTCGCCTCCGATGCCGTGGCCGGTCACGTGACCGGCCAGGTCTTGAGCGTCAGCGGGGGTTACAGCATGGTGGGCTGATCAGCCCGTCTGGCGCATCAGGTCACGGGCAATGACCATGCGCTGGATCTGCGAGGTTCCCTCGTAGATCTGCAGGAGCTTGGCATCGCGCATGAGCTTTTCCACCACGAACTCCTGCGTGTAGCCATAGCCGCCGAACACTTGCACCGCGTCGGTGGTGGCCCGCATGGCAGCGTCGCCTGCAAACGCCTTGGCGCAGGCGCTGTGGCTGCCGCGCAGATTGCCTGCATCCACTTCGGCTGCGGCATTGAGGCACATCAGACGCGACGCCTGGTAGGAAATCTCCATGTCCGCAATCATTGCGGACACCATCTGGTGGTTGATGATGGCCTCTCCGAAGGTTCGTCGCTCCATGGCATAGCGGAGTGACTCATCGCGCGCACGGCGGATCACGCCGGCGCCGCCCGCAGCAATCCAGGGGCGCGAGCGATCGAAGGTTGCCATCGCCAGCTTGAAGCCGTGGTCCGGTCCGGCCAACAGGTTCGCGGCAGGCACTTCGACGTCTTCCAGCACCACATCGCAGGTGTGTGAACAGCGTTGACCGAGCTTGTGAATGAGGCTCTCCCAGCGCAGACCCGGCGTGCCGGCCTCAATGACGAATGTAGCGACGCCTCGATGCCCGGAAGTGCCCTGCTCGCGTGCGAACAGTACGTAGAAATCCGCCACATCCGCGCTGCTGATCCAGCGCTTGCGCCCATTGATGACGTAGGTGTCGCCCTTCTTCACGAAGCGGGTGGACATGTTGGCGACATCCGATCCTGCATCGGGTTCGGAGCAGGCAAATGCGGCATAACCTGGGGCTTCGGTCAGGCGCCCCAGATACTTGCGCCGCGCAGCGGCATTCTCGGACATCATCACCGGCAGACCGGCGAGACTGTTGGCGGCCGCGGCAGTCCCGATGCCGAGACAGCCGTAGTTGATTTCCTCCAGCACCAGCACATGGTCATGGCAGGACAGGCCTGCACCGCCGACATCTTCCGGAAATTCCAGATTGAGCAGCCCCTGCTCCCACATCCCCTTCATGATTTGATGGG
>JBDLQR010000414.1:0-4385 GCA_039800485.1 Pseudomonadota bacterium | reverse complement strand
CACTCGTGTCGTTGGCATTGAAGAAAAGCGTATCCACGGCCTGATTGCCTTCCAGGTCGAAAATGCGCAGCGTCTGACCCTTGGTCAGGCGCCACGTCCAGGCTGCACCCGCAGGCACAATCTCATCATGGGTGGCTGTGGCCGGATCAAGATGCGCATGATTGCTCGCAGTGTTCATCCCCGACTCTCCTCAATGGCACTGACAGTGATAGCGCGCCGTGAGGGCATAGCCGCGCGCATTCTCGGGCCGCGACAGGCGGCAAGGATCCCATGCCGGGGTTTCACCGGTATGCAACACCTCGCAGGCCACCGGGCGTGGGGTCCAGCTTGCTGCAGGGTCGAGGCGATGGGGGCAGGTATTGAGCACCACGAGTGTGTCCATCTCGGCATGCAGTGTGACCGTGTCACCGGCCCGTGAGTGCCCGGGATGAAAACTCAATGCGCCTTCCGCATCGACGCTCACCTTGCTGAAGAAATTCACGTTCGCCACCAGATCGCGTTTACCGAGCCCCCACTTCCCGAGTTCGATGAGGAACAGTTCACGCCCATTGCGCATGAAGTCGTTGAGGCGGGTCTGATAGTCGGCCGAACCGTAGCGCCGCTCGAGCTCTGCCCGACGACTGACGCCACAGACCGTATCGTGCCAACCCAGGGTGTCTTCCGTGATGGCCACGAGAATCCGTCCCATGTCCGAGTAGCAGACATGCCCCCGGGTAAGAAAGGCCGTGTATTGCGCCTTGAGGGTATCGGCCATGTTGTAGCGTTCGAGCGGATTGTGGGCATTGAAAAACAGGGCGCTGCAGTTGGCGCCCCCCTCCACGTCGCGCAAACGCAGGGAATACCCGCGCCGAAGCACCATGGACCAGGCACGCGCCCCCGGGATCACTTCCTGCAGAACCGGGCTCACCGCATCAACCATCTGTCATCTCCTTCGCGTTTTCGAGCGTCGCTCGCACTTCAGCCAGCGCTGAGGCAGAGGCATTCCGATTCAAGGGCAAATCGTAGGTTACCCGTGCGCCATAGGCCTCCGGGGCATGCGGATCCTGGCGCACCTTGTCGAACACCAGCAGGCGGGTCCCCAGGGCAAAACCTTCTTTCAGATCGTGCGTCACCATCACGATGGTGAGCCCGAGTTCCTGCCACAAGCGTCGCACCAGCTGGTGCATGTCTGCCCGTATACCGGGGTCAAGCGCGCCAAAGGGCTCGTCGAGCAGCAACAGTCTGGGTTTGGCCATGAGCGCCTGCGCGAACGCAAGCCGCTGCTGCATCCCACCCGAAAGCTCCGCCGGGTAGCGATCTTCCGACGCGCCGAGGCCCACGGCCGAGAGCATCTGCCTGGCCTCGTCCCGCGCCCGGCGACGGGCAGTGCCAAAAGTGCGCGCCAGCCAGCGGGATTCGCGCAGGTCGAGCGCCAGCACCACATTGTCGAGCACGGTAAGGTGGGGAAATACCGAGTAGCGCTGGAATACGACACCGCGCCGCCCATCCGGCCCCGCACTGATCGATTCACCCTGCATGGTGATGCGTCCACGGGTTGGCGACTCGGTTCCGAGCAGCAGCTTGAGGAAGGTGCTCTTGCCGGCCCCCGACGCACCCACGACCACACAGAATTCGCGCTCGTCGAGGGTCAAGCTGACGCCTTCCAGCACAGTCTGATCCCCGTACCGCTGCCACACCTTGTCCAGTGCCAGGAATGCCATACCGCTCATCCCTGTTGCCCGAGTTCAGCCCAGCGAAACAGACGTCGCGACATACGCGCCATCACCAGATCCGTCAGGGCCGCCAGCAAGGTGATCCACGCGACGTAGGGCAGAATCACATCCATCGCGAGATAACGACGCACGAGGAAGATGCGATAACCGAGCCCGCTCTCGGCGGCTATCGCTTCGGCCGCGATGAGGAACAGCCATGCCGCTCCCAGGCTGAGACGAACGGCGGCAAACAGCCGCGGCAAGGCGAGCGGCAGGATCACGCGCAGGAAGGTCTGCCAGGTATCCGCGCCCAGGGTCTGCGCCTTGACGATGAGCTCGCGTGGAATCTCCCGGACCCGCTGGGCAATGTCTCGCGCGATGACCGGGGTGATGCCGATCACGATGAGCATGACCTTGGCCACTTCGCCCAGGCCGAACACGATGAACAGCACCGGCAGTACAGCCAGGGGCGGGATGAGCGACAAACCCGCGACCAGGGGTGACAGTGTCGCGCCGGCGAGCGGCAGCCCGCCCATCACCATGCCGATCAGAAGGCCCGCGAGCGCGCTGACACCGACGGCAAGCCCGAGACGCCGGAGACTGGCCGCCGTATCCGCCCATAACTGGATGTCGCCAGTTCGCACGCTGGGCTCGAGCGCAAAGCGTGCTACGGCCTGTCCCATCTGCCCGAAGGACGGCAGAAGCTTGTCCGCCGCGTTGGCGCTGAGGCGCATGTCTGAGGCCACCACATAGACCAGCAGGAGCAGCAGCAGCGGCAACATGCCGAGGACGATGCGTACGCCCCTGCCAGGTCGTCGATTGATCAGTGTGGCCATGTCGTGCCTACCGACGCTCAGAGTTTGCCTTCAGCCGCCATCGTCATGTATTCGGGATCGAAGCGGAGCTTGACGTTCGTGGCACTGCCGACCACCTCACTGGCCGTTTCAACGCCGATGAAATCAGCATCAGGCGCACCTTCACCCAGCAGCCCGTGCTTGAAGGAGAAGCCGGCGACCTTGCGCATGGTCTGTGCGAGCGCGGGGTCGCGCGCGAAGGCCACGGCATCCGCGGGCTTGTCGAACAGGCGCGTGGTCTTGAGCTGGTCGTCATACCCTGCCAGATCGGTGCCGGAGGCTTCCGCCAGCGCGGTCCGGACTGCTGCGCCCTCAGCGTCCGCTCGGGTCATGAGTGCCATCACCTCATACCAGGCACCAGCCATGGCCTTGCCGAGCGCCGGGTTGGCCTTCAAGGTCTCCGTATTCACCACCATCAGATCGATGATCTCACCCGGAATCTGGCTGGAATCGAACACTCGATGGGTGTCCGGCATCTTCAGGATTTCGGAGAGCTGCGGGTTCCACGTCACCAGGGCATTCACATCCGGCGCGCCCGCCGCCGCGACGATGTCTGCGTCGGAAGTGTTGACCACGGTCAAATCCCGCTCCGTGGCTCCGATGGATTCGAGCGCACGCGCAAGGAGATAATGGGAGACTGACAGTTCAACCAGATTCACCTTCCTGCCTTTCACCGCGGCCAGGTCGCCGCTTCCCTTCATCACCAGGCCATCGTTGCCGTTGGAGAAGCTGCCGATGATGAGGCCCGTGCTGTCCACGCCGCCTGCTGCAGGAATGGTCAGGGCATCCATGTTGGTCATCACGCAACCGTCAAAGGCGCCCGCGGTGTACTGGTTGATGGATTCGACGTAATCATTGACCTGCACGATCTCGACTTCGATGCCGTACTTGTCAGCCCATTTCTTCATGATCCCGGAGCTGGCGGCATAGTCCCAGGGCATCCAGCCCACATAGATGGTCCAGGCCAGGCGAAACTTCTTTTTCTCTTCAGCCGCGAAGCTGTCGCCGGCGTAGCCGACGAGGATACCGAGCAGCGCCAGCAGTGCGGCGAAGTGCGAGAGTCGGGGCATGAAGCGATGAAACATGGTGTTCTCCCTGTAGGCGTGACGAGCGTTGTCGGGAGAACCTGCTGCCAGAAGCGTGCCAGTCGTAAAGATTTCGATACGCTCCAGTACGGGGCGCAATTACTGCCAGAAAGCGGGCTCCCTTTTGGAGCATTCAGAGGGATGATCGGTCGCTTCCCGTCGAGAGCCGCACCGCCATGGTGCGTCCGCGGAGATCAGAAGCTCAGTGGGCGGTGTAGTCGATATGAAGGCCCTTGGACGCGAGTTCGGCCAGGACCTCGGTGCGGACCTTCATGATGTCGGCGGGCTTGATGCGCCTGTGCCGCGCGACCTCTTCAGGGGTATAGGGTTTGAAATCGGCCGGGAGGACATCCTTGCTGTACTGGAGCAGCATCCAGTTCAGAATCTCGGAGGCCTCCAGATCCGTCAGTGGCGAATAGAGGATGCCGGGCACCTGCGCCAGGAATTCACGTCCGCGGGCGACCTTGATGAAGTGGCCCGGGATGTCGTGCAAGGTCGGCACATCATTGGCGGCACTGCCGGTTCCATCGGGCATGTGGCAACCGGCGCAGTACAGCAGATAGTTCTGGCGCGGGAAGTCTGTCGCCTGCACAGGCTGGCAGGCAGCCAGCGCTGCCACCACCAGAACGCGCACCAGCCGATCCATGCCGTCAGGCTCCCGGACCTTGGCGCCTCAAGCGGTCGGTTCGCGCGCCTCGGCGATGCCGAGCGCAACCGCCACTGTGCAGTGATAGGCGTTGGCTTTGTTGCCCATG
>JBDLQR010000413.1:0-3314 GCA_039800485.1 Pseudomonadota bacterium | reverse complement strand
AGCATCCTCAAGCGTCTGCCTGTGCGCTTCAATTACGACGACAACTACTTCTCACATCGCCATCAAGGCATGCCGGCAGAGGGTTATACGGAAATGGTGCGCCGGATCCTCGATCATCCTTCTATCCACGTCACGCTGGACACTGAGTTTACCCGCGACAAGATAGATAATTTCGATCACGTGTTCTATTCAGGACCTATCGACGGCTTTTACGCCTACGATGAGGGGCGCTTGCCCTACCGCACCTTGGACTTTGACCGCTTCGCTCAGGAAGGAGATTTCCAGGGTTGTGCGGTCATGAATTACTGTGAGGCCGAGGTGCCCTACACGCGCATCACCGAGCACAAGCACTTCTCGCCCTGGGAAACCCATCAAGGCACAGTCTGCTACCGGGAATACAGTCGGGCCTGCGGCCCGGAGGACATCCCTTACTACCCACTCCATCAGGTAGACACCAATCCCTTGCTGGAAAGCTACCAGGCCCGCGCGAAGGCGGAGCAAAAGGTCACTTTTGTGGGCCGGCTCGGCACCTACCGCTACATGGACATGGATGTCACCATCCGCGCTGCCATGGATACGGTCAGGGCGTGGCGAGCGGCGCGTGACAGCTGAATCCAGAGGGCTCGTCGTCGTTCGCCTGGGGCGGGACCATCGCATCCACCACTGGCTGGGCTTGCCGCAAGAGGGACGAAGCTGGGACCTCGCACTCAGTCTTTACGATGAGGTTGACCTGCCGGCGCATCAGCCCGCAGAGCTCATTCATCGGGTTGTCGGGGGAAAGTGGGATGGCCTGAGTCAATTCTTCACGGAATTTCCTGAGGTTATCCGGCAGTACGATTACTTTTGGCTGGTAGACGACGATGTGGAAGCTACCGTTGGCGAGGTCAACGCATTGTTTGCCTACATGCGTGCAAACGATTTCGACCTTGCTCAGCCGTCACTATCCCTGGACAGTTATTACTCTCACCGACTGACACTGCACTGCCGCGGGTTTTCCCATCGGCATACCAATTTTGTAGAGTTGATGGCACCAATGCTTTCACGCCATCTGTTGATAAATGCGCTACCGCTCTTCGCAAACACACGAAGTGGCCACGGCATGGACTGGATGTGGCAACGATTGGCGCGGGACCCTGGCAAAGGGGTGGCGATCATAGACGCAGTGACGGTTCGCCATTCTCGCCCATTGCGCCAGCATCTGGCTGCCCGCCTCAGTGCCGCGGGGATAAACTCTGTATCTGAACGTGAACGGCTGGTACGCGACTGGGCGGTGCAGAGGGAACATGCCTACGCCTTTGCGGGCAGGTTGATCTCAGGCAAACGGATTGATTCCAGAACTCGCCTCGCATTCCAAATGCTGGACAGTTATTGGCGGGCCAGAGGTCAAGTTGGCCGCCCGCGCTGGCCGTTGAAAAACTTCCTTGTGTTCTTCTTGAAGCATATGTTCTACCGGCGAATTCGCGGCTGATAGCTCTATTTCCAATACCCGAACCGCCCATTATCGGGAAATAATCCCGTCAAAATCAGGAGAATATCACTATCTCTTGTGGCGCATTATGGTGCAACATCACGGCGGTCTCTCGTTCCCTACCTTTGCAGTTGGTTATCCGTTTTTGGGGGCTCCGTGAAAGCAAGAAAAACTTATTTTCTGAACAACTTTCAGGCGATTCTTTTAGCTCTGACCTGTGGTTCCGCTGGGGCACAGAATGCCACCGATCTAACTTGCTCAGGGTGCGTAGGCACGGCGGACTTAGCAAATTCATCAGTCACAGCCCCCAAAATTCCTAACGGAGCAATTGGGGGGCTTAAGCTCGCCAACGGTGCTGTCACCACAGTTAAAGTTACTGACGGTGCGATAACCACTTCCAAGATAGCCAATGGAGCGATAACCAACCTGAAACTTGGTGCGGGCGCCGTGAACTCTGCGAAAATTCTGAACGGTTCCGTGGCTTCGGAAGATTTGTCTCCGGCATTGGCCGAAAGACTGAACGGGGCTGTAGTGCTTTTGACCACCCTGCCTATACTCTCGGCCGCTCCGCTCTACTCCTCTGCACAGTGTCCGGCCGACCGTATTCCAATATCTGCGAACTGTTCTTGTGAGTCTTATGGGGGTGTCCTTAATTACGGTACGTTGCAATCGTGCTTCACAACCAGTGCCGGCGCAGTCGCTTCGTGCCTCATTGACGGCTTGACATACAACCCGGCGAAAGCGTTCCCAGAGGCCGCCGTCGCTGCAATCTGTCTCGGTGCCACACGCAGCGACGGCCTTCCTTGGCTTCCAGTAAGCAATGCTAGTGCGCAGGGGGACTTAATCTCCGCGACCGGCTCGGTCACTGGCGCTCCGGACCATGACGCCGCCACAGCCGAGATGGAGGTGAGAATGGCCGACTATCAGCAGGTGGTGAGGGAGTCAACTAAGTCGAAGTGATAACGAGCCTCCGCAGACACTCTTAGTCCGGACCGTTCCATGGGCTCTCAAACCAATACCTCATGCCGCCACAAACCTAGATGGACGCTTCCCGCATACAGCTACTTTGACCTCGGTAAATTTCCGACCCAGCACGGGTACACTCGGCACTTCCAGCCACTGCTCCAGCACACTGGCGTAGACCGAGCGGTAGTCTGTGGTGAATATCGGGTCGCCCAGCAGGAGATCTGCAGGAGCGAGGCTCGGAGGTTTGCCCGCCAAGCCTCCACGCACCTTGCCGCCCATCAGGAAGAGCGGCGCTGTTGCGCCGTGATCCGTCCCGCCACTGGCGTTCTCCTGCAGGCGGCGACCGAACTCGCTGTAAGTAACAAGCAGCACGCGATTTAGGTTCCCCTGTGTCTTCAGATCCTGCATCAGTGCGCGCAAGGAACTGTCCAGCATGCTGAGCAGTCGGGCATGGGCCGGGCGCTGGTTGATGTGGGTGTCATAACCGCCTTGTGACACATGGTAGATCCGCGCCGGAAACCCGCCTCCAATGAGCCCCGCAAGCTTTCGCATGGATGCGCCGAGCGGACCAGGCGGATAATGGCCCGTGAGCCTGGCACGCTTGAGTGCGGCCTCAACCTGGTCTCCGCCCATTTCAGCGTCGTGCGCGGTCTTGGTGATGAAGTCGAGCGGCGAAAGGGCGGACGCGCCAACCCCGGCGAGGCCACCTATGCTATCCCCGGCATTGTCGCCGCCCTCTGCGGACTCAGCCCCACCCTCAGTCATCATGCCGTCCATGGAACTGGCATCCTCGCCGTCCAAGTCCTGATCGAGACACAACCCCCACGGGTATTTCCCGAAAAGGGCCTGCGGAACCTGTTGCCCAATCGTCACAGCGGCC
>JBDLQR010000412.1:0-4562 GCA_039800485.1 Pseudomonadota bacterium | reverse complement strand
CCCTCCCAGCCGAGATACTTGTCATCGAGGATTTCAAACGCCATGAGGCCCAAGCGGCCCCAGGCTTCCTTGTCGCTGTTTTCCAGATTGAAGCCGACAAGGCTGCTGCGACTGAGATCGGCATCGGCCTTGAGCCAGAACACATCGGCCCGCAGCGGCGCGGTGTTGATTTTCAGGATGCCGGTGTTGCGCCAGGCTTCGAAGGCGCCGGTCCAGTACTGCCCGTTGTCGTGGCCCTGGTTGAAAGTGCCATCCCCCAGGATGAAACCGTCACCCACGGTAAAGGGCTGGGGTCCATAGGACAGATCGAGCACCCCGTACTCGACACCGACGTAGGCGGAATCAAAGTCGATGACCTCATCGCCAGCACGGGAGAACTGACCGGAGAGTTCACCATCGAGGGTGGTGGTCGCCGCCGCCACGATGATGCCGCCATAGGCGTGAAAGTCGTCCCGTCGGTAGTCGGTGCGTATCCCGGGGCGCAGTGCCAGCTGCAGATCCGTTCGCTCGGTTTCTCCCGTGGTGCGGTCGAAGGTCCCGAAGTCGTACAGCGCGCCCGCTCCGAAATTGATGCCGAAACCCTGTCGCAGACCAAGACGTGTGTTGAGCGATGCATCGGCCGTCCAGCCGGCTTCGTCGAACAGCTCATACGCCCGGGCCGGCAGCACGAGTGCACCGAGCAGGCTCGCCACCAGCAGCGGGTGCTTGCACAGACTTGCCGTCACGGAGACGTGTCAGCGGCGTGTGAAGCGGGAATCGAAATGCTGCTGCCAGGCTGCCCAGCGCGCCGCATCCGAGGGAAACTTGGGGTGATCGAAGCGTGCGATGATGAAGCTGCCCCCGTCTGACTGGTAAGCCACCGATCCCACCAGTTGGAGCTGCTCCTTGTAGGCCGCACGGTGAGCCTCCGGGACCTGTTTCTCCGGTTCGGCCGACCACAGGCCGGCGGCGCGCAGGGCGGCAAGCTCGGTCTGCAGGTGCAGGCCGGACGATCCGTCCAAGGGTTCCCCCACATAGAGACTGCCGTTGGCCTTGTCGGCCGGATCGAAGGTCAGTACGTGCTGGTCGATGATCTGGTCTTTGCTGAGCGGCGAGTTCATGCGGCTATCCCCGGGGCCTTGTATGGTGGCGCGAGTGTAGGTGAGCCGAGGGCGGCTGTCAGTTCAAAACGGGAACACCAAAGGCACCAGCGTCAGCGTCACAGTGGCTACCAGCAGGTTCAACGGCACCCCGAAGCGCACGAAATCTCCAAAGCGATAACCGCCCGGGCCGTAAACCATCAGATTGGTCTGATAGCCGATGGGCGTGGCGAAACCGCAGGAGGCGGCGATGGTCAGGCTGACGATGAAGGGCATGCTGTCCACGCCCAGTTGAGCTGCCGTGGCGAGTCCGATGGGGAACATCAGCACCGCCGATGTATTGTTGGACAGCAGCTCGGTCAACAGCATGGTGCCGAGGTAGATGATCGCGAGCTGCGCCAGAGGGCTGTCGCCCGTGAGACTGATCATGCCGTGCGCAAAGGATTCTGCGAGCCCGGTGCTGTCCATGGCCTTGCCGATGCCGAGTGTTGCGCCAATCACGATGAGCACGCTCCAGTCCACGGCCCGGCGTGCAGAGTTGGTGGAGCAGCAGTGGGTGGCGATCATCAGGCCGGCGGCGAGAATGCTGGCCTGGAACATGCCGAAGCCGAGGCTGGACAAGGCTGGCAGGTTCTCGAACAGGGTGGCAAGCACCACCATGCCGAGCAGGATGGCAAGTGCAGTCAGGGCCTTGTCGTGGCGCGGTGGCGAGGAGTCAGCAAGGCTGCTGACCAGGTAGAAGTCGGGCGCATTGCGCTGCTGCTGCACGAACGCCGGCCGCGCCTCCAGCAACAAGGTATCCCCCGCCTGCAGGACGATGTCGCCAATCTTCTGGTGCAGACGCGTCCCGCTGCGCGACACCGCGATGACCACGGCGTTGTACTGGGTGCGGAAGTTGCCGCCGCGGATGGTCTTGCCGAGCAGCGGACAGCGATCGGAGACCACCGCTTCGATGAGGCTGCGACCCTCCCGTGGGCCGTCCAGCTTGAAGACCTGATTGGTGGCCGGCATCAAGCCGCGGATCTTCTGCAGCTCCACGATCGAGTCGACCACGCCGACGAAGATCAGCCGGTCTCCGGCATGCAGACGCAGGCGCGGACCTACCGCAGGAATGATTTCTCCGGCACGCTCCACCTCGGCCAGATACATCTGGTTGAGTTGGCGCAGCCCGGCCTCCTCGATGGTGCGACCAGCGACACCCCCCTCTGCTTCGACCATCATCTCCACCGTGTAGGCACGAGGATCCTCGGGCTGACGGAAGGATTGATCCCGAACCGGCAGCAGCCAACGACTTGCAATCACCATGTAGGCGATCCCGGCGATGGCACAGGGCACGCCAATCCAGGCGAGGGTAAAGAACTCCAGGCGCTGCACTTCGGCGCCCGCCTTGATGGCGTCCTTGACGAGTCCGGCCACGATCACATTCGTGCTGGTGCCGATGAGGGTGCACAGCCCGCCCAGGATGGTGGCGAAGCTGAGCGGCATCAGGAGCTTGGATACCGGGATGCGGTGTTTCCTTGCCCAATCGACTACCGCCGGCAGCAGGGCCGCGACCAGTGGTGTGTTGTTCATGAAACCCGAAAGCATGGCGGTGGGGGCCATGACACGCAGCTGGGCGCTGGCTGTGCTGCGGGGAGCACCGAACAGACGCTGCGAAAGCCAGGTCATGACGCCCGTTTCGCGCAGGCCCGCCACCACCACATACAGCACGCCGACTGTCGCCATGCCTTCATTGGAGAAACCGCTCAGGGCTTCAGCCGGAGTGAGCACGCCACAAAGCAGCAGGAAACCCAGCGCCGCCATCATCACGAGATCGGCCGACTTGCGGGTGAACATCAGCATCGCAAGGATGAACAGCAGGCTCACCAGAGTGAGCCAGGCTTGTGGCGAGAGCATGCGTCAGAACTCCGGGAGCGGGACGCGGGTCAGCGCGTCACGGGCTTGTAGCGCAGGCGCGAGGGTCGCGTCGCATCCGCGCCCAGTCGCCGCACCCGGTCAGCCTCATAGTCCTGGTAGTTGCCCGCGAACCACTCCACGTGACTGTCCCCTTCAAAGGCCAGGATGTGGGTGGCAATGCGATCGAGGAACCAGCGGTCGTGGGAGATGACGAGCACGCAGCCCGGGAAGGCCAGCAAGGCTTCTTCCAGTGCGCGCAGGGTCTCCACGTCCAGATCGTTGGTGGGCTCATCGAGCATCAGCACATTGCCACCGGTCTTCAGCAGTTTTGCCAGATGCACGCGGTTGCGCTCGCCGCCGGAGAGTTCGGCGATGCGTTTCTGTTGTTCGGTTCCGCCGAAATTGAAGCGGCCGACATAGCCGCGGGAGGGCGTCTGGAAGTTGCCGATCTGGATCATGTCCAGTCCGTCTGAAATTTCCTCCCAGACCGTCTTGCTGCCGTCCAGGGCATCGCGCAGCTGATCGACATAGGCGAACTTGACGGTATCGCCGATGCGGATGTTGCCCTGATCCGGCTGCTCCTGACCGGACAGCATGCGGAAGAGGGTGGATTTGCCGGCACCGTTGGGGCCGATGATGCCGACGATCGCCCCGGCCGGCACGGCGAAGGAGAGGTTGTCGATCAGCAGCCGCTCGCCAAAGCCCTTGCCGACACTCTCGCACTCGATCACGAGATCGCCCAGGCGTGGCCCCGGCGGAATATAGAGCTCGTTGGTTTCATTGCGCTTCTGGAACTCCTGCGAAGACAGCTCCTCGAAGCGGGCCATGCGCGCCTTGCTCTTGGCCTGGCGTCCCTTGGGGTTCTGTCGCACCCACTCGAGTTCTGCCTCCATGTTCCGGCGATGGGCAGACTGCTGTTTCTCTTCCTGTTCGAGACGCTTTTCCTTCTGCTCCAGCCAGGAGGTGTAATTGCCCTCCCAGGGGATGCCGTGCCCGCGATCGAGCTCGAGTATCCAGCCGCAGACGTTGTCGAGGAAGTAACGATCGTGGGTCACGGCCACCACGGTGCCCGGGAATTCCTCGAGGAATTTCTCCAGCCAAGCCACGGATTCAGCATCGAGATGGTTGGTGGGTTCGTCCAGCAGCAGCATCTCGGGGTTCGAGAGCAGCAGGCGGCACAATGCAACGCGCCGGCGTTCGCCCCCTGAGAGTTTGGTCACGTCCATGTCCCAGGGCGGCAGACGCAGGGCATCGGCGGCGATCTCGAGCTTGCGATCGAGTTCCCACAGGCCGGCGCTGTCGATGCGATCCTGCAGGCTGGCCTGCTCTTCCAGCAGGGCGTTCATGGCATCGTCGCTCATGGGCTCGGCGAATTGCATGCTGATTTCGTTGAAGCGGTCGACCAGCGCCTTGTCTTCCGCGACCGCCTCCTCCACGTTGCCGCGCACGTCCTTGTCAGGATTGAGCTGTGGCTCTTGGGGCAGGTAGCCGATTTTCAGGTTCTTCTGGGGTGTGGCCTCGCCGACGATGTCGCGATCGATCCCGGCCATGATACGCAACAGGGTCGACTTGCCGGAGCCGTTCAGA
>JBDLQR010000411.1:0-9221 GCA_039800485.1 Pseudomonadota bacterium | reverse complement strand
GTCATGGGGTTGGTGGAGATCCTCAAGCACTACCCCCGGCTGCGGCGTCTGCGACGTAACCTGATGGAACAATTGCTGACGCGCAGGCCGGATGTCTTTGTCGGCATCGATGTGCCGGATTTCGTGTTGGCCATCGAGGCTCGCCTCAAACAGGCGGGTATCCCCACGGTACACATGGTGTGCCCCCAGGTGTGGGCCTGGCGCGCACACCGGGTGCCGGTGTTACGCGAGTCCGTGACCCGTCTGCTGACCCTGTTCCCGTTCGAGACCTCCTTTCTTCACCAACAGGGCATCGACGCCCGATTCATCGGCCACCCCCTGGCTGACCGGATTCCATCGGTCATCGACAGGCCGGCGGCGCGGCGTGCGCTGGATGAAACCGCGCAGGGTCCTCTGGTCGCCCTGATGCCGGGCAGCCGCACCCAGGAATACCGTCGTCACCTGCCGCTGTTTCTTGCCGCCGCGGCTGTGCTCAAGGACAGGATCCCCGACTGCCGTTTCATGCTGGGTGTGGTGGATGCGCGCGCAGCCCGGTGGGCTGAAGACCAGGCCCTGAGCAAGTCTCTGGATGTGCGTGTACACGTCGCCCGCTCGCGCGAGGTGCTCGCAGCAGCGGATGCCGCCCTGTGCGTGTCCGGAACCATCACCCTGGAAGCAGCGCTCAGCCAGACTCCTCTGGTTGTGGCCTACAAAATGCCCTGGCTCACCCACCAGATTCTCAAGCGCCTGGTGCGGGTGCCTCACATCGCGCTGCCAAACCTGCTGATGGAGACCGCGCTGGTGCCCGAGATGATCCAGGCCGACGCCACCCCGCAGGCTCTGGCTGGCGCGCTTGCCGACTGGCTGGGTGACTCCGCGCGCGTCGCTGCCTATCGCGCACACTGCGCAGCGCTGCACAGGACCTTGCGTAACGAGGCGGGCGATGCGGCGGCGGCGGCGATCCTCGAGCTCCTGCCAGCCAGCGTCGTGGCGCCGGCATGAGTGCAGGCCTGCTCCTTACTGCGGGCGTGGATGAGGCGGGGCGGGGACCCTTGGCCGGGCCTGTCGTGGCCGCCGCCGTGATCCTCCACCCGCAACGCCCCATTCGCGGTCTTGCAGATTCCAAGAAGCTCTCGGCGTCCCGTCGCGAGGCTTTGTTCGAAATCATCAAGGCCGAGGCGCAGGCGCATGGCGTCGGTCTTGCCACGGTGGCAGAGATCGACTCCCTCAACATCTACCACGCGACGCTGCTCGCCATGCAGCGCGCCGTGGCGGCCTTGCCTGAGACTCCCGAACTGGTGCTGGTGGACGGCAATACCTGCCCGGAACTGCCCTGTGCCGCGCGCGCGATCGTGCAAGGCGATGCAACGGAGCCCGCGATCAGCGCAGCCTCCATTCTCGCCAAGGTCACCCGGGATCGACTCATGGACATGCTGGCCGAGGAGTGGCCGATGTATGGCTTCGCACAGCACAAGGGATATCCCACCCGCGTGCACCTCGCGGCACTGGCGCAACATGGGGCAAGCCCCGTGCATCGCCTGAGTTTTGCACCTGTGGCCGCAGTGCGCGCGAGCGGGCAGTCCTGCGGGGAGCGCAGTGATGGATAACGCGAATTTCGTCCACCTCCATCTGCATACGGAGTATTCGCTGGTGGATGGCCTGATCGGTATCCCGGAACTCGTCAGCCGCATCAAGGACGCAGGGATGCCTGCGGTGGCCGTCACCGATCAGAGCAATACCTTCGCGGCGGTGAAGTTCTACCGTGAGGCCGAGCAGGCCGGACTTAAACCTCTGCTGGGCGCGGAGGTCTGGGTGAACCGGGGCGGGGACACTGCCCAGCGCTCGAAGCTGGTGCTGCTGTGCATGGACAGGGAGGGTTTTCGCCAGCTTTCCGTCCTGTTGACGCGCAGCTACCGCGAAGGCCAGGTGCAGGGTGTGCCCCACGTCGCCTTCGAGTGGTTCGCTGATCACAGTTCCCGCCTGATTGCCCTGTCCGCCGGTATCGGCGGAGAACTCGGTCCGCTGCTGATGGAAGGGCAGCGGGAGCGGGCACTGGTTGCGGCAGCAGAGTGGGCGGCGCTGTTCGAGGATCGCTATTACGTGGAGGTCGCGCGTACCGGCCGCGCCGGTGAGGAGCGCTATGTCCACGAAGCCGTGCGCCTCGCGGATGAGCTCAATCTGCCGCTGGTGGCGACCAACGATGCGCGGTTCATCGCGGCCAGCGACTTCGATGCCCATGAGGCCAGAGTCTGCATTCACGAGGGGCGCACCCTTGCGGATCCGCGCCGACCGCGGAACTTCACGCCCCATCAGCATTTGCGCACGGCGGAAGAGATGCAGGCGCTGTTCGCCGATTTGCCCGATGCGCTCGCCAACTCGGTGGAGATCGCGCGCCGCTGCAACCTCGAACTCGGCTTTGGTCAGTACCACCTGCCCAACTTCCCCGTGCCCGACGGCATGACCGTCGATGCGCTGCTGGCCGAAGAAGCCCGCGCCGGACTGGCACGGCGGCTGGAGGCTCCGCGCGATCCGCGCGCGCCGGTGCGTGAGGCGCCCGTGTATGAGGAACGTCTCGCCTTCGAGCTCGATGTCATCACCAAGATGGGCTTCGCCAGCTACTTTCTCATCGTGGCGGACTTTATCCAGTGGGCCAAGCGGGCAGACATCCCGGTCGGACCCGGACGTGGCTCGGGCGCAGGCTCGCTGGTGGCCTATGTGCTCGGCATCACGGAACTCGATCCGCTGGACTACGACCTGCTGTTCGAACGTTTCCTCAATCCGGAACGGGTTTCCATGCCCGATTTCGACGTCGATTTCTGCATGGATCGGCGCGATGAGGTGATTGACTACGTCAATCAGCGCTACGGGCGTGACAAGGTCTCGCAGATCATCACCTACGGCACCATGGCGGCCAAGGCCGTGTTGCGCGATGTCGGGCGGGTTCTGGGTCACCCCTACGGCTTCGTCGACCAACTCGCCAAGCTGGTGCCTTTCGATCCGAACATGACCTTGCAACGGGCGCTGGATGAGGAGCCGCAGCTGAAGACCCGCTATCGCGAGGAAGAAGACGTGCGCGCCATCATCGACCTCGGCCTCGCGCTGGAGGGGATCTCGCGCAATGCCGGTAAGCACGCCGGCGGCATCGTGATTGCGCCGCGTCCGCTCACGGATTTCATGCCGCTGTACTGCGAGCAGGGCAGTGACACGGCGGTGTCACAGTTCGACATGAGTGATGTCGAGGCGGTGGGCCTCGTGAAGTTCGATTTCCTGGGCTTGCGCACGCTCACCATCATCGACTGGACGGTGAAAGAGGTGAATTCAGGGCGCGTGGCGGCGGGCGAACCGCCGCTGGTGATCGAGCAGCTGCCACTGCACGACCAGGCAACCTATGCACTGGTGCAGCAGGCACAGACCACTGCGGTCTTCCAGCTCGAATCCCGCGGCATGAAGGAGCTCATCAAGCGCCTCAAGCCGGATACCTTCGAGGACATGATTGCGCTGGTTGCCCTGTTCCGGCCAGGCCCGCTGCAATCCGGCATGGTGGATGACTTCATAGACCGCAAGCACGGTCGCGCGGTGGTGAAGTACCCTCATCCGGATCTCGAAGGGATTCTCAAGCCCACCTATGGCGTCATCCTGTACCAGGAGCAGGTGATGCAGATAGCCCAGGTGCTTGCGGGTTACTCGCTGGGTGCCGCGGATCTGCTGCGTCGTGCCATGGGCAAGAAAAAACCCGAGGAGATGGCCAAGCAGCGCCAGACCTTCGTGGACGGTGCCAGTGCACGTGGCATCGATCAGGAACTCTCTGCGCAAATCTTCGACCTGATGGAGAAGTTCGCGGGCTACGGTTTCAACAAGTCACACTCGGCAGCCTATGCCCTGGTGGCCTATCAGACCGCCTGGCTGAAGGCCCACCATCCGGCAGCGTTCATGGCTGCAGTGCTGTCGGCCGACATGGACACTACGGACAAGGTCGTGCGCCTCATCGATGAATGCCGGCAGATCGGGATCGTCGTCGAGCCGCCCAATCTGAACAGCTGTGCCTATCGTTTCACCGTGGCGGATGACCGGACGATCCGCTACGGGCTGGGAGCCATCAAGGGCGTGGGTGAAGCCGCACTGAGTGCGCTGGTGGACGAGCGCGAGGCGCGCGGACCCTATCGCGACCTGTTCGAACTGTGTCGCCGCAATGATGCGCGCAAGCTGAACCGCCGGGTGCTGGAAGCCTTGATCAAGGCCGGCGCACTGGATTGCCTGGGTGCCCGCCGCCGCGGCCTGATGACCGTGCTCGAACAGGCCATGCAGGCGGCAGAGCAGGCCGCGCGGGCTGCGGCCCTGGGACAGAGCGACCTGTTCGGGGGCAGCACCGGTGAAGAAGCCGGCGCGACAGTGGACCCGGCCGTCTGGTCCGCTGCACTGGCCTGCGAGGAATGGCCGCAGCCGCAGCTGCTCGGCTGGGAAAAGGAGACGCTCGGCCTCTATCTGAGTGGGCATCCCATCGACCGCTACCTGCCCGAACTGAGGGCGCTCTCGGTCTCCCGCCTGGTCGATCTGAAGCCGGGACGGCGCCGCGCGGCCGGGCTCATCGTTGCGCTGCGCTTCACCAAGAGCCGGCGTGGCCGCATGGCAATCCTGAGCCTGGACGACGGTACCGCACGGGTGGAGGTCACGGTTTACAATGAAGTGCTCGAGGCATCGATAGACAAGCTCGCGGCGGACCGCCTGGTGATCATCGAAGGCGAGGCCGCCATGGACGACTTCAGCGGCGAGCCGGCGCTGAATGCGCAGGCCATCTTCGGGATGGATGAGATCCGGCAGCGTCATGCCCGTGCGCTGGTCATCTCCCTGCAAGGGCCGGCGCTCGACGGCCTGACCGAGACCCTGCAGACTGCGCTGCGCGCCTGGGGCCGGGGCACCTGCCCGGTCGCCGTCGAGTACCGGGCGACCGGCGCCCTGGCCCGCCTGCGTCTGGCAGACGAATGGCGCGTGCAGGCCACCGAGGGCCTGCTCGAACAATTGCGCAGTCAGGTCGGGGACGAGGCGATTCGCTTCGAATACTGAACGGCGACGCATCCACAACATTCAGCAAGAGATTCCAAGTCACCATGGCCGAGGCTTCCAGCAGCGAACAGAGTTCCATCAACTACCAGTTTCTCGATTTCGAACAGCCGATTGCCGAGCTGGAAGCCAAGATCGAGGCCTTGCGCAAGGTAGGCAACGATTCCGAGCTGAACATCTCGGAAGAAATCAGCCGCCTGGAGGAACGTGCACGGGAACTGTCCCGGCAGATTTTCGGCGGGCTCACACCGTGGCAGATCTCAAAGCTCGCCCGCCATCCACAGCGACCCTTCACGCTCGATTACGCCGGCCTGCTGCTGGAAGACATCGAGGAACTGCACGGTGACCGGGTGTTTGGTGATGATCTTGCAATCGTCAGTGGCATCGGCCGCTTTCGTGGCCGGGGCGTTGCGTTCATTGGTCATCAGAAGGGCCGCAATACGCGCGAGAATCTCAGGCGCAACTTCGGCATGCCGAAGCCCGAGGGTTATCGCAAGGCCCTGCGCATCATGCAGATGGCCGAGCGTTTCCGTCTGCCGGTCCTGACCTTCATCGATACGCCGGGTGCTTATCCCGGCATCGATGCAGAAGAGCGCGGCCAGAGCGAGGCGATTGCGCACAACCTGCTCGTGATGGCCAATCTGCGCGTGCCCATCATCGCGACCGTCATCGGTGAGGGTGGCTCAGGCGGCGCATTGGCGATTGGTGTCGCCGACCGCGTCATCATGCTCCAGTACTCGACCTATGCCGTGATCTCGCCGGAAGGCTGCGCATCCATTCTGTGGAAAAGTGCCGAGCGTGCAGCAGACGCTGCGGAGGCCATGGGCATCACCTCGGATCGCCTCAAGCGGCTTGGTCTGGTGGATGTGGTGATCGAAGAGCCTCTGGGCGGGGCACATCGCAACTACGCACTCACAGCTGAGCGTGTCGGCAAGGTGCTGCATGAGTCGCTGGAAACCCTGCTCGCGCTCGACCCGGACGCACTGGTGCAGCAGCGTCACCAGCGACTGAACCGTTTCGGCGAATTCACCGAGAAGTAAGAGAGACGCAGTCCCGTGCGGTCGCGCAGCGTCGATTTCGAAGAGGCGCTGCTCAGTTCCCTGTTCGGATTGATGGAAGGCCTGGCGCCGCCCCGTCGGCTTTTTGTCGCGTTCAGTGGTGGGCGCGATTCCTCCGCGCTGCTGCACGCACTCGCCGCGCAGCGTGAGCGCTTGCCATGCTCGCTCGTGGCCGTGCATGTGGATCATCAACTGCAGGCTGGGAGCGCGGCTTGGGCTGCACACTGCGCGCAGCAGGCCGACGCCCACGAGCTGCCCTTCATGGCACTGACACTACCCGAGGCTCCGGAGCCCGGAGAAAGCGTGGAAGCCTGGGCCCGCGAGGCTCGCTATCGCGCCTTTGCCGACACGCTGGAAGCCGATGATCTGCTGCTGACTGCGCATCACCAGGATGATCAGGCCGAGAGCTTTCTGCTCGCCGCTCTGCGCGGCAGCGGGCCTGCGGGTCTGCGTGGAATTGCCCCGCGGCGCAGGCTGGGAGCAGGCTGGCTCCTCAGGCCCATGCTGGAATTGCCGGCGGCAGACATCGAAGCCTTTGCCCGCGAGCAGGATCTGGCCTGGATTGACGATCCCATGAACACGGATGCAGCGCGTGCGCGCAGTTTCCTGCGCGCAGAGATCCTGCCGCGACTACGCGGGTACTGGCCCGCCGCGGGAGCTGTGCTGGCCCGCGCGTCACAATGGCAGGGTGAAACCCAGGCCGCACTTGAGGCCTGCGCGGAACAGTCACTACAGGCGCTGGTGACGCCGGAGGGAGCCTTGCCCGTCGCTGGCCTGCAAGCCCTGGCGCTGCCACTCCGGAGCGTAGTGCTCAGACACTGGATCCGTGCGCGCGGATTCGTGCCGCCCGATGCCCGTCGCCTGGGGGAAATCCTCAACGTGATGCTGTCCGCCGCTCCCGACCGGGTGCCGGAAGTGACCTGGGGCGGCGTCTGCCTGCGTCGCTGGCAGCAGGCACTGCATCTTGCCCCACCTGCGGCGGTGGCCCGCTTCGCGCTGCGCTGGAACCCGGTGCAGGCCTTGTTCCTGCCGGGTGGCAAACTGTCTGCTCGCTCCGTGACCGGCGAGGGACTCAGGCAGTCATTGTGCAGCGACGGCCTCACTGTACGCAGCCGCGAGGGGGGCGAGCGTTGTCGCCTGCCCGGGCGTGGACACCACACTACGGTCAAGCATGTGTTGCAGGCACTGCGCGTGCCGCCCTGGCGACGTCCTGCGCTGCCTTTTGTGTACGCGGGGGACAGGCTGGTGGCGGTGGGCAACCTGTTCGTCTGCGCTGAGGCACTCGCCGGTCCGGATGAGGCGGGATGGCGGCTGGAGTGGCAGGAGGACGCGGCGATGGGTATCGTGGGCGCCCCTCGCGAGGATGGCCGCAACAACTTCCATGACTGATACACGCGATCTGAGTCACCAGAACCTGGCCTGGGCCCTGTTCGGCCTTGGCCTGATCTGGTTGCTGCATCTCGGGCTCCTGCCCGCCATGCTGGCCGGTCTGCTGGTCTACTCGCTGGTCAATGCCCTGGTGCGGCCACTGCGTATCCCTGCGCTTGGCCGGGGCGGGCCGCGTCTGCTCGCTGTTACTCTCATTGCCGTGAGCGTGCTGGCCTTGTTCACACTGGCCGTCCTCTGGCTCATCGGCTTCCTGCGCGGCAGCGAGGAAAACATCCCCGCACTCATCCAGCGCATGGCAGAAATCATCGATTCCTCCCGCGCACGGCTGCCGCCCTGGGTACTGGAACACGTGCCCGCCGATACCGAGCAGCTCGGGGCAGCGGTCGTCGACTGGCTGCGCGAGCATGCCAGTGCCTTCCAGAACGCAGGTGCAGGACTGGGCCGCGGCTTCGCCCATATCCTGCTCGGCATGGTCATCGGAGCCCTGCTGTCGCTGGAGTCCACCATTCCCCGACGCGCCAACGGACCGCTGACTGCCGCCTTCGCCCACCGCGCCCTGCGGCTGGGGCTCGCCTTCAAACGGGTGGTGTTCGCGCAGTTCTGGATTTCTGCCATCAACAGCCTGTTCACGGGGATATACCTGACTTTGGTGCTGCCGGCTTTCGGGGTGGATCTGCCGTTCACCAAGACACTCATCATCATCACCTTCATTGCCGGACTGCTGCCGATCATCGGCAATCTGGTCTCCAACACGGTGATCGTGACGGTGAGCTTCAGCGAATCCCTGCTGGTGGCGCTGGGGTCGCTGACCTTTCTGGTGGTGATTCACAAGCTCGAATACTTTCTCAATGCGCGCATCATCGGCAGCCATATCCGGGCCCGGGCCTGGGAACTGCTCATTGCCATGCTGCTCATGGAAGCCGCCTTCGGGATCACGGGCCTCATTGCCGCCCCCATTTATTACGCCTACCTGAAAGACGAGTTGCGCGCGCGCGGTCTCATCTGAGTTCCAGTCCCGTCGCTGCGCTGGCGGGACCGCGCCGTCTGTGGCAGTCTCGATTCAATGTTGCGTCTCATCCTGCTGCTCACCCTGCTGGTCACCGCAGTCCTTGGCACCCGGCACATCCGTGATTACCTCATCGGGGAGGACTGGGAGGCCCTGCACGCAAGCGTCTTCGAACCCGACGACTGCGCGCTCTACCACGTGATGCGGGGCATGGAGCAGGATCCGGCGGCGGACCCTGCGCACGCCGAGCTCATGCGCAAATGCGGGCCCGATTTCATCCCCTGGTCCCTGTCCCAGACCGGAGACCCACTGCGTTTTGATCGGCCCGCCCGCGTGCGGCTGCGCTTCGACCCCATCGACATGCACCGCTACTCCAATTACCCGCCGATGGTGGTGGACTTCGTCTACCCGCGCATTCCCTTGCCCGAAAAATTCCATGTGCGTGAATGGGGCAGCATGCTGTCGTCCTCGGATCCGCGCCATACGGAGCTGCTGCGCGCACACTGGAATGCACCGTGGGCCGATCTGTTTGCACTGTGGTCGCTCGGACGTGGCAATCACGAGGTCTGGCTGGGCGGGGCAAGCATCGAGGAGCCCTCAGTCTGCGAGTCCGTCGAGCATGACAAGCAACGCAATGAGGATTTCTGTCGCATGACCCTCATCGAAGCTGCAACCGGGCAACCCATCAACATCAAGCTGCCGCTTCACCGGCGCATGGAGATTCGCCTGGA
>JBDLQR010000410.1:0-2514 GCA_039800485.1 Pseudomonadota bacterium | reverse complement strand
CGTCACGAAAGCGCTCTCACCTCGGATGATGGCGTAGACAAGGGCAGGAGGCAGCCCGCGGGCGTCTGCGAACTTCGTGACCAGGGACTTGTGCAACAGGGGGAAGCGCAGGTCGAGATCGTCATAGCTCTGCATCTGCCCCAGCATGAGAATGGCCTGGGCATGCCAGCCCCACTCATAGATGAGGGCAGCACCCACTTCCTGCTCGCGCCGGGCGCGCCCTTCCAGTTCGAACGCAATCTCGCTGCGTGCCTCACCCGGGCGATTGAGGCGATAGAACTCACGCGCGCGCACCATTCCGCCCGACTCACCGATCGCGCGACGCTCCTCCACCGTAGGCTTTATCGGCTTGTGCGTCATGGCATAGGGAACCCCGGCGCGATCGCTTGCCATGAAGCCGTAGTAATCGCGCTCCCGTGCGAGCTCGTGAAACACTTTCCGGGCTTCCGCCTGCTGCCCGGTCTCGCCGAGCGCCCGCGCATGCCAGTACTGCCAGCGCAGGGCATTGGTTGTGGCGCCGCGCGGCGCACCCGCCGTCCAGACCACCAGATCTTTCCAGGCCCGGGCGCGCAGACCCTCGCGCAGACGGAAGCGCTCCACCGCATCGTCGACACCAGCCTCGTTCACCTCGCGCAGGTAATCGAGCCGCTGCGGATGATTCGCGGCCACCGCAGCGACCGCGAGTTCGCGTTGGACCACGCCCGCCTGTGCTGGCGTGAACGCATACTGGTTCCGTGCCTGGCGCCAGGCGAGGCTTGCACTCGCCAGACCTTGATGGGCATGACGGCCCAGGCCATGGGCAATCACATCGCGCAATTGAGGGCTGTCCGGCCTGCCGGCGGTGAGCTTGAGCGTCTGCGCTGATGCTCCGTGAACCTTGTGCAGCAGCTCGGCAAGTATCCGATCAGAGGGCGCCGCATAGCGCTTGGCAATGACAACGGAGAGACTGGTGTTGCCGGCCTTGGCAGCGAGCATCACCCGTTGCCACACCAGCGTGTCGGTCAGTGCGCCGCGAGTCCGCAGGACTTCGAACACCGCATTGCAGCCTGGCGCCTGGGATTTGCCCGTCAGCCACAATTCCAGTCCGGCCTTGACCGCACGGGGCTTGTTGCCCGCCTCGAGATCGCGGCGCAGGGCGTGGCAGCGCAACTCGGGGTCGCTTTGCGGTGTGTAGTCTTCCGAGAAGAGATCGAAACGGCCTTGCCGCGCGGTTTCCCGCAACCAGTCCGTGCGCAATCGGGCCGCCGGCAGACTACCCTCGTGGGCGGCGAGGAATACCCGCACCTCGTTGGCCGGCAGGGCCCGCAGCTTGCGCTTCAGCGGGTAGTAACTGAGCCAGGGTGTGAGTGGATACGCGCGCAGGGCCGTGAGTGTTTCTGCCCGCGGTGTCGCGCCCTTGAGGACTTCCCGATACTTGGCTTCAAATAGGACTCGCTGCCCCGCCATGTCGTCGGCCGTGGCCGCAAGGGTGAAACCGCAGAGTGCGGCAAGGATCAGGAGTCGCTTCATCGGCACCACACAGGGAGGGTGCCGCAATTTTCACTGCAGCCCACGGCGCTTGCAAATGCCAAGCCTGTAAACGCCGGGGTTTTTCGAGGAGATATCCAGAATGTCCGGTTCGTTTGCGGGTGCCGAATCACGCGCTGCCCTCGATTTCGCGGCCCTGCTCAAGGGGCGTCGCACCATCCATGAGTTCACGCCGGAGGCGGTGCCGGAGGCGCCTGTACTGGAAGCGCTGGAGCTCGCCTGCTGGGTGCCCAATCATCACCGCACCGAGCCTTGGAGGTTCTATCTGCTCGGTGAGGTGGCGCGGGCCCGGGTGATCGATCTCAATACTGAGCTCGTACGCGCGAGCAAGGGCGATGCGGCGGCGGAAGCCAAGCGTCGACGCTGGAATGCCATGTCCGGCTGGTTGGTGCTCACATGTCAGCTTCATGAGGATTCCGCGCGGGAACGCGAGGATTATGCCGCCTGTTGTTGTGCGGCCCAGAATCTCGCACTCGGCTTGTGGTCCCAGGGCATCGGGCTCAAGTGGGGCACCGGCAAGGTCATACGCACGCCGGGTTTCCTCGACATCATCGGCGCTGATCCGAAGCAGGAGTTTGCCGTGGGTTTGTTCTGGTATGGCTATCCGGCGGAGGTACCCCAGCAGGCGCGCCGGCCGGTGCGTGAGCTTACGCGGATTGTTGCGTGAGCTGTCCCGCCGGGGGCGATGAGGGGTGATACGCGTGAGGCGGCCCGGATCTGAAGATCAGGCCGGGGCGCCCAGGCGACGCGCTCGCATCGCGCGCTGCGCCAAGTCTTCTTGATTGATGCCATCACCAGAGATCTCGGGCCAGCCCAGCATGTTCCTCTGGATCAGTCCGCACAGGGCATCGATGTGGGAAGGGCTTGCATTGAGTGCCGGGATGTACCGCAGATCGCTGCCGCCGGCCTCGATGAAGGCCTCACGGTTCTGGATGGCGATTTCCTCCAGCGTCTCCAGGCAATCCACCGAGAATCCAGGACACACCA
>JBDLQR010000409.1:0-5092 GCA_039800485.1 Pseudomonadota bacterium | reverse complement strand
CCCTCTGATCATCGCCGGCAAGGCTTACGCCTCACGGCTGCTGGTAGGCACCGGCAAGTACAAGGACTTCGAGGAGACGCGCCAGGCCATCGAAGCCAGTGGCGCCCAGATCGTGACGGTTGCGATTCGTCGGACCAACCTTGGCCAGGACAGCGCCAGTCCGAATCTGCTGGATTACCTGCCCCCCGAGCGCTACACGCTGCTGCCGAACACCGCCGGTTGCTACGATGTGGAGAGCGCCGTCAGAACGTGCCGGCTTGCGCGCGAGATGCTGGACGATCATCGCCTGGTGAAGCTCGAGGTGCTGGGCGATCAGAAAACGCTCTACCCCAACATCACCGAAACCCTGAAGGCCGCGGAAATCCTGTGCCGGGAAGGCTTTGAGGTCATGGTCTACACCACCGATGACCCGATCATGGCCAAACGCCTGGAGGAAATCGGTTGCGTGGCCATCATGCCGCTCGCGGCCCCCATCGGCTCGGGGCTCGGTGTGCAGAATCGTTACACCTTGCGCGAAATCGTCGAAACCGTTTCGGTGCCGGTCATCGTGGATGCCGGCGTCGGCACCGCATCAGATGCCAGTATCGCGATGGAGCTGGGCTGCGATGCCGTGCTCATGAATACCGCCATTGCAGAAGCGCGCCAGCCCATCGTGATGGCCGAGGCCATGCGTCATGCAGTGATGGCGGGTCGCCTGGCTTATCGCGCCGGGCGCATGCCAAGGCGGACCCATGCCTCAGCGTCGTCGCCGCTGGATGGCACTTTCTTCAGCTGACCCCTTGCCTCGGTGAGCGAATCAGGCAGCCCGCCCAGGCGCGGCATCCGCAGCTTCGTGCGTCGAGAGGGGCGCATCACCACAGCCCAGGCACGCGCGCTGGAAGATCTGCTGCCGGTTTTTGCGATACCCGGGGAAGCAGGGACCACTCCCGCTGACTGGTTTGGCAACGGAAATCCGTTCTGCCTCGAGATCGGCACCGGCAACGGCGAGAATCTGTTTCTCAATGCCCGCGGACACCCTGCCAACAATTACCTCGCAGTGGAGGTCCATCGGCCGGGCATCGGGCAATTGCTGCTACAGGTTGCCGCGGCCGGCCTGCAGAACGTCCGGGTAAGCACCGCCGATATTCATGAGGTGCTGGCACGGCTGCCGGAGGGTTGCCTGCAGGAAGTCTGTATCTTTTTCCCCGACCCGTGGCCCAAGAGCCGACACCACAAGCGTCGACTCCTCCAGGCGCCTTTTTTTGCAGCCCTGCGTCGGGTGCTCGCCAGCAGTGGCCGGGTTCGCATTGCCACCGACATCGATGATTATGCTGAAAGCATTCTGGAGTGCCTCGCCAACGCGCCAGGCTGGCGCAATCTCGCAGGCGCGGGTCGATGCGCGCCCCGCCCTCGGGCGCGCTGCCTCACGCGCTTTGAGCGTCGCGCTCTGGAGGCAGGCCGCAGCATCCACGACTTCCTCCTCGCACGCTGTGACTGAAAGCGGTCCGACCCGAGCTACGCCCCGGCGGCCTGCAGGCGACGCAACCACGGAATGAGCTCAACCAGACTGTCCACGCTCTGGTAATCCTCGAAGGTCCTCGTTCCGCCGGTGCTGCTTGGGCTTCGCACCCCGAAAAGATGGCCTATGCCCCACTGCCGGGCGGAATCGAGCACGGCCGCATTGTCATCCACGAATACGGCGTGCTCCGGCAGGAACGGCACGACCTCGCGCAGGCGCGGCCAGAATGCAGGATCTTCCTTGGGCATACCCAAGGTATGTGCACTGATGAGATGCGAAAAATAACCCTCGATGCCGGTGTGGAGCATCTTGCGCGCCAGGCTGCCGGGATGGGCATTCGTGGCGATGATGGCGGGATATCCCTCGGCGCGAAGAAACTCGAGGAACTGGAGTGTGCCCGGCCGCAAGGCGATCAATTCCGCCAGTTCGAGCTCCAGCGCATGCACGGAGATACCGAACACCCGCTCCCAGTGATCCAGGCAATACCAGGCGAGGGAACCCTTCGCTGCAGCAAGCGTCGCTGCCACCTTCGCCCGGACCGTGACCTCGGACTCCCCCCTCAGCGCTGCAAGCGCGCGCGGCAGGGCGTGATTCCACACCTGGTCATCGAAATTGAGATCGAGCAGTGTCCCATCCATGTCCAGAATCAGGGTGGGCAACATGCCAGGCTCCGGTGAGGATAAAGATTCAGGGTAGGTCGGCAGGCGCATCCGCGCCGCGCACGATGTCCGGATGCCTCGCACGCAATTCGCCTGTCAGGGCCTCGGCGCGAGCGCGCTCGGGCGGTGACAGATCTTCGCGCAGCCTGGCAAGCAGCGTCGCGGCGGCCGCATCTCCATTGGATACGGCTATCTCGTACCAGGCAACGGCTTCGACCGGATCCGGCTCGACGCCCAGACCGCGCTCATAGAGCCCTGCCAGATTGACCTGTGCCGGGACAAAACCCGCGCGGCTGGCCTGCTGCAGCCAGAACCGTCCCTCTTCATAGTCCTGCGCGAGACCCTGCCCGAGCATCAGCATCATGCCGAGGTGGTATTGCGCCTCCGGATTGCCGGCCTCGGCCAGCGGGCGCAAGCCGGCCAGCGCCAGCGCGGCGCGAGCAGGGTCGGCTGCATGCATGAGATGAATCTGTGCGATGAGCAAGCGCGCCGCCTCGTTTTCCGCCGCAAGCGGCTGGAGATACGACAGCGCCCGTGCTTCATCCGGTGCGCCTCCCTGGCCGCGCAGCAACATGAGCGCGACATTGAAACGTGCGGCGGGCAGGCCTTGATCGGCTGCGCGCGTGAACCAGTCACGTGCGACCGTCAGATCCTGCGTCATGCCTTCCCCTTGATAGAAGAGGCGTGCCAGATAGAACTGCGCGTCTGCGTCGCCGAGTTCGGCCGCTTTGGTGAACCATTCCGCCGCTCGCGCCGGATCGGGCTCCGTGCCGTGCCCGCGCAGGTACAGAACGCCCAGGTTGTGCATGGCTCCGGGCAGCCCTTCATCGGCCGCAGCCTGGAACCATCGCCGGGCCTCTGCAGGGTCGCGCCCGGTGCCCCGCCCCTTGAGCCACAGCACACCCACGTTGTTCTGGGCGATCGGGTCACCGTTCTCGGCACGGCGCAGAAACTGGTCGAAAGCGGCAGACTCCTCGCCACGCGCGAGGGCGGCGCGCGCCTGGTCCACTGCGCCCACATCCGCCGCGCAGCCAAGCCACAGCGTCAAGCACCCTCCCATGAACACCCGGGCTCGTTTCACCGGTTCTCCCTGTTGCACATTCCTGGCGCGCGGCCACCTTCAACCATCCTGACCTGACGCAGGCCCCGGGAGCGCTTGCCGGGATCTTCAAGGTCCCGACGCGGGGCTGGTTTACAGCCTACGGGGGGCGTCATACCATCGTCGAGAGTCCGGCACCACGACCGGACGGTCCGCGACAGCGTAAGGAATTATCGGCCGTTTTGCCGCTTTTGCGCAGCGGTCGACCGAAAACGCAATTCTTGCAACGAGGAGGAAGGTCAGATGAAGAAGAACACCCTGAAGCCTGTCGCGCTGGCGATCGGCTCGACCATGGCATTGGCACTCTCCGCAACGGCCAACGCCGATAATCCGTTCCAGATGGTCGAATTCGGTGCGCCGGTGACGGTGGCCGGCGACGCGGTCGACATGCAAGGCAACAAGGTAGCCATCGACGATGAGACAGGCTTCACCTACGGCGGCGACCAGCAGGCGAAATATTCCAATGGGAAGCTTGCCACCGGCACCAAGGATCCGGCTGTGTGTGGAACCTTCGGCAGCGCCACCTGCTCGATGCCGCACGTCCAGAAGAAGTAAGCACCAAGCACATTTCGCGCAGTCAGCGACTGCCTGCGCAACGACCTCTGCATCGTGAATCCTCGACTGCTTCACGGTGCAGGCCTCGGTCTCAGGCGCCCCCATCTGGGGGCCCTGCTCGAAGACATCCCCGCTCCCGTCTCCTTCATGGAGGTTGCCCCCGAAAACTGGCTGGGCGCCGGAGGACGGCTGGGTGAGGCCTTTGCCCAGATTGCCTCCCGCATTCCCATCGCCTGCCATGGCCTGCTGCTGAATCTGGGGGGACCTGATCCCCTCGACCTTGGCCACGTGCGGGAAATCGGCACTTTTCTCGACCGGTATGACATCCGGATTTACGGCGATCATCTCAGCTTCTGCGGGGACTCCGGGCTGCTGTATGAGCTGCTCCCCGTGCCCTTCACTGAGGAGTCTGCACACCATCTCGCGGCCAGAATCCGGCAGGTACAAGATGTGCTGGGTCGGCGGATCGCGGTCGAGAATCCATCCTACTACTGCGTACTGATGCAGGAGATGAGCGAACTCGATTTCATCCAGCTGGTGCTGGAGAAAGCGGATTGCGATTTGTTGCTCGACGTGAACAACGTCTGGGTCAACGCCTGCAACCATGGCTATGACCCGCGCGAGTTCCTGCGCGGCATTCCATCGCAGCGCATCGCCTATGCGCATGTCGCGGGCCACCTGCGCACGGACAGCGGGCTCATCATCGATACCCATGGTGCGCCGGTGATCGATCCTGTCTGGGAGCTGCTGCGCGACGCCTATGCCATGCACGGGGTTTTTCCCACGTTGCTCGAACGCGATGAAAACATCCCGTCGCTGCCCGAGGTCCTGGAAGAAGTTGCGCTCATCGACCATCTCCAGCAGCAGGCACTGGAATGCCGCTGAGGCCGTGATGAAGCACACACCAACCTTCATCGAGGCACAGCGCCGCCTCAGCCGTTATCTTCGCGATCCGCTGCATGAAGCCCCGCCCGCAGGTTTGTCTGGTGAAAGGCTGGAGGTGTACCGGTACGCCGTGCGCCACAACATCGACCGGTTCATGGCAGACAATTTTCCCCGCGTCAGGGCGGCCCTGGCTGCCGAACAGTGGGATGCCCTGATCGATTGCTACCTCCGGCATCACCCCGCACAGACCGCCGCGTTCCCGCGTCTGCCCGGCGAGTTCCTGTCTTTTCTGACGAGTCACCAGGCACCGCCCTCACTACCGCCGCAGGTCTACGACCTTGCCCATTTCGAGTGGTTGGAAAATGCGGTTGCCTGCGACGAACAAACAGTCCCGGT
>JBDLQR010000408.1:0-8592 GCA_039800485.1 Pseudomonadota bacterium | reverse complement strand
GGCCGGCATCGACACGCTCTTCCATGACCGCAACGAGCGTCCGGGCGTGATGTTCGCGGATCTGGAGCTCATCGGCGTGCCCTACCGGTTCGTGATCAGCGACAAGGGCCTCGATGCCGGCACGCTCGAATTCAAGGCGCGTACCGATGCAGAACCCACTCATGTGCCCATGGTTGAAGCCCTGCCCATGATTCTGGCAAGACTGGGGGAGGGCATCGGTGCCTGATCTGGTAGAGATCCTGGTGCTGTACTACAGCCGCCACGGTCATGTGCGGGAGATGGCACAACTGGTGGCGCGCGGGGTGCTGTCGGTTCCCGGTTGCAGTCCGCGCGTGCGGACCGTTGCCCCCATCAACACCCCGGCGGATGAAATCTCCACCGAGGGCGATGCCTGGGTCACCAAGGATGACCTTCGCGAGTGTGCGGGCCTCGCCCTCGGCTCGCCTACCCGCTTTGGCAACATGGCCGCACCGCTGAAGGCGTTTCTCGATACCACGTCCGATCTTTGGCTGTCCGGTGATCTCATCGGCAAGCCGGCCGCGGTATTCACGGCCACAGGCAGCCTGCACGGCGGCCACGAAACAACCCTGCTCTCCATGATGCTGCCCTTGCTTCACCATGGGATGCTGATTCTGGGTCTGCCCTACAGCGAGGCCGCCTTGATGCGCACGGAATCGGGTGGTTCACCCTATGGTGCGGGCCACGTGGCCGGCGCGAATGGCGAACGCGCCATCACGGCTGACGAGAAAGCGCTCTGTCTGGCGCTGGGCAAGCGACTCGCGACCACGGCGAAACAGCTCAGCACACCGGCCTGATCAACAGGGCCAGACTTCTGTGAGAGCTGCCTCTCTCAAATCTGCCACTGGCAGATCTGTTTGAGTCAGTCCGTCTTCAAACCCAAGGTCTCGCGCACGAAGGGCACGGTGAGTGGCCGCCCCTGACTGAGCGATATCCGGTCCAAGGTCTCCAAGGCCGCCATCAGATCACCCGCGGCCCGCGGCAGACGATTGATGAGGAAGCTCGCTACAACCTCTGGCAGAGCCATGCCGCGGCGCGCGGCCACCGCCTGCAGAACCCGGGGCTTTTCGTCCTGGGCGGGCTCCAGCACCTGGAAAATGAGTGCGGCGCTCAAGCGCGAACGCAGATCCGGCAGCACGAAGCGCATCGCTGCCGGCGCCTCGCGCATCGCATAAAGAAGACCATGCCCGGCCGCATGACAACGGTTGTAGAGATCGAACAGCGCTTCTTCCCAGGCCATATGGCCGGCAAGACAGTCGAGATCATCGAGCGCCAAGGCCTGCAAGGTATCCAGCCCCTCCAGCACCCCCGGGCCGTGAGCCACCAGATCCTTCAGTGGCAAGTACATGGCGGTGCGTGCGTGTTCGGTGGCCCGACGAATGGAAGCCTGCAGAAGATGTGTCTTGCCGACAGCCGTACCGCCCCACAAGCCCACACACCAGGGCGTGGTACCCGCGGCCCAGGTTTGCACACTCAGCAGGGTGAGGGCGTTGGTCTCGCCAACGAAATCCGCGAAGTCCGCTTGCGGCTCAGCGTAGAGGCCGAGACTCAACTGGGTGTCTGTCATGCGTCGGGGGATGCGTCATCACCTTCATAGAAAGCGCTGCGCAGATAACCGTGGTGGGAGTGCCTGAGCAGTACCACGATCGCGGCCGCCACGGGCAAGGCGAGCAGCACTCCCATGAATCCGAAAAGCTGCCCACCCGCCATCACGGCGAAGATCACCGCCACGGGGTGCAGACCGATGCGATCGCCCACCAGCCATGGCGAGAGCACCATGCCCTCCAGCAACTGGCCGACGACGAAGACACCGCAAACGGCGCCCAGATGCAGCAGATCACCGAACTGCAGCAGCGCGGCCACACTCGCCAGCACCACACCCACGATCACACCAAGCCAGGGCACGAAGCTCACGAGGCCGGCAACGACGCCAATGGCAAAGGCCAGATCAAGCCCCACCAGCCACAGGCCAATGATGTAAATCCCGGCCAGCACTGCCATTACTGAAAGTTGCCCACGCAGGAATTCTGCGAGCACGGCATCGATCTCCTGGGCGATCTGTCCGGCCCTGCCCACGACGCGCCGCGGCAGGAGGTCGCGAACGGCACCCACCAGTGCATCCCAGTCCCGCAGCAGATAGAACGTGACCACTGGCACCAGCAACAGGAAGCTAACCCAGCCGAGCACCCACTGGCCGGACTGGCCGAGGCGCAGGACGAGCTGCTGCAACACCTTGCCGATCTCTTGCCAGTGGCCGGTCAAGGACTGCCGCAAGGCCTCCGCATCCACGGCCAAAGTCACACCAAAACGTGCCGAGAACCACGGCAGAAAGCTGTTCTGGAGCCAGTCCAGCGCGCGTGGGGTGCTCTCAATCAACACATGGACCTGGCGCTCCAGGGCGGGCAGCAACACCAGCAGGGCGGCGAGTCCCACCAGCACCATCACCACGAACACCAGCACCACGCCTACAGTACGGGAGCAGCCATGGCGCTGCAGTCGATCCACCAGCGGATCACCGAGATAGGCCAGCAGTGCACTGAAGAGGAAAGGCGTGAGCACCGGGGCCAGCAGGTACAGCAAACCTCCGGTACCGGCGAGGACGGTCAGGGCCAACCATTTCTGGGAATCACTCAACATGCGGCACTTACGGTGGGGGGATGAGTCGGTAGCGGCCGGGCGCTGACGGATCCGCGCGCAGGACCTGTCCAAAGCCCACCGCCTGAGTAAATCCGGGCGCCCCCCCATGAGCCACTGCGCGGAAGTGCAGCAACTCGCCCTCCGCCTTCACCAGCGAGAGCTGCTTGAGGGTGTCGAGCGCTTCCAGATATTTGACCGCACGCAGGTAGCCCTCGGGGTCGGTGACACCGGCGATCGTGAGATCGAACTCCGCCGCCCCGCCCTCGTCTGCCACCGCGCGCATGAAATGCGCGCCAACGGTATCAAGCGCGGCATCGAATCCATTTTCAAGTACCGGTACCGGCAATTCCCCCTGTGCTTTGCCGGTCTGCGCGGCGCCTTCAATCAGCGTGCGCCAGTGCAAGGTCCAGACGGGCGGTACTTCAGCCGATTTAATCTCCTGGCGCAGCAGCAGCACGAGCAGCACGGGTGCGTCTCCGGACGCCGCCAGCAAGGTTTCGAAGAGGCTCTCGTCATCGCGGGCAAGGGCGATGGCGCCCTCGGTCTCTGATCCTCCGGTTGCGAGCCGGAGGGGCACACCGCGATTGGCTGCAAAGCGCGCGAAGCTGTCGAAGATCTCCCGCGTCGCCTCGTCGTTGGGCATGAGGCGGCGCCCGGCAGCATCCTCCACCATGAGCCAGGCCTCGGCATCCGGCCGCTCACGGCCCCAGACCTGTAAGCCCGCGGCGCGCAGCGCCTGGCTGAGTGCCGCCACGTCAAAATCAGCCCGTAACAGCAGTCCGCCATCCCGCGCCCGCTCATAACCGAACAAGGTGTTGAACTGCCCTGCCTGTTTGCGCAGGCCCTTGAGTGCAGGACCGGCGAGACTGCGACTGTCGCCGGTGAGCTTGACGATGACTCGATCAAAGGCGGTGCTCACACCCCGCCCCTGCTCGGCTGCGGAGTTGTCCGTCACCGGCACCAGAGCGGAGCCGAGATCATTCACGGTCACCGCCAGCAACGGGGGTGCAAAGAGGCATCCCGCCAGAAGCAGGATCCTGGCGGCTGAGCGGTAGAGTGAACGCATGACCGCACGCTATGTGATGCCCTCGCGACGCGTCAAGGCTCAGGCATCCGCCGGCCGGTTTACGCTCAGGGGACCTGCCCTTACCATGCGCGCATGAAAAACACCCCTGATTCCCCGCTCAGTTACCGCGATGCCGGTGTGGACATCGATGCCGGCGCCGAACTCGTGGAGCGCATCAAACCGGCGGCCAAAGCCACCCTGCGCAAAGGCGTGATGGGCGGTCTGGGCGGCTTTGGCGGACTCTTCAAGCTCGCCGCAACGGACTACAAGGATCCCATTCTCGTGTCTTCCACGGACGGGGTGGGTACCAAGCTCAAGCTCGCCATCGACCTCAACCGCCACGAGACCATTGGCATCGATCTGGTCGCCATGTGCGTGAACGATGTCCTGGTGCAGGGTGCCGAGCCGCTCTTCTTCCTCGATTACTTCGCCACCGGCGCGCTGGAAGTAGCCACTGCGGCAACCGTCATCGAGGGCATCGCCAAGGGTTGTCAGGAATCCAACTGCGCGCTGTTGGGCGGCGAAACTGCGGAAATGCCGGACATGTATGCCCCCGGGCATTACGACCTGGCGGGTTTCGTGGTGGGAGCCGTGGAAAGCGAACGGGTGATCGATGGCAGCCGGATAGCGCCCGGCGACCGCATCCTCGCACTTGCATCCAGTGGCGTGCACTCCAATGGCTATTCGCTGGTGCGCAAGATTCTCGCCCGCAGTGGCGCCGCTTTGGATGCGCCGCTCAAGACACTGCCGGGCGGTGGCACGGATGAGCGCTTGCTGGGCGACGCCTTGATGGCGCCGACCCGCATCTATGTGCGAGCCCTGCTTTCAGCCCTTGGGCAGTTCACCCTCAAAGGCATGGCGCACATCACGGGTGGTGGCATCACGGACAATCTGCCGCGCGTGCTGCCGGACGGTGTGGAAGCCGTGATCGATCTCTCAGCCTGGTCCTTGCCGCCCGTCTTCCGCTGGCTGCAGCAGGCAGGGCCAGTGACCCCGGAGGAGATGCTCAGAACCTTCAACTGCGGCGTGGGGATGCTGGTGGTGGTGGCAGAGGAAGATGCCGAGGCCGTGGGTCAGTGCCTGCGCGACGCCGGCGAGACTGTCTTCAGCATTGGTCATATCCGGGCCCGCAGCGGTACCGCGCCCGTGGTGTATTCCGGCAGCCTGGACTGAGAAGCACCCCTCAGCCCGGCGCCTGACCCATCTCCTCGATCGCGGTAAGAAAGCCGCGCAGGATTCGCACTTCACTACGCTTCAGGTCGCTGCGGTTGATGAGACGATGCAGGCGGTCTGGCAGGCGTTTCGGCCGCTCCGGATTGTAGAACTCCACACGCGCCATCACCCGCAACAGATGTTCGATGGCATCTGCCGTTTCCTTGGCGGTCGCGAGCGGCTCGTCATCCGTGGCGAGCTTCAGGGGCGCTTCTGCCAACGCCGCAAGCCGCAATTCATAGGCACAGATCTGAACGGCCTGGGCAAGATTGAGCGAACTGAAGGTCTCGTCGGTGGGGATACGAATCACGCGCTGGCACAGCGCGAGTTCCTCGTTTGAGAGCCCAGACTGCTCCCGGCCAAAAACGAGCGCGCAGTGAGTGTCCACGGGGAGTGCCATCACCGCCTGGGCCATTGCACGAGGGCTTTCCACCGGCCACTCCAGGTACCGTGGGCGTGCTGTGGTGCCCACAACCATGCCGCAGTCCGCGATCGCCTCTGCGAGGCTCTGGTGGCGGGACGCGACATGCAGGATGTCATCGGCTCCGGAGGCGTTGGCCGTGGCCGCAGCCGACGGAAACTCCCGTGGATTGACCAAGGCAAGTCGCTTGAGGCCCATGGTCTTCATGGCACGCGCAGTCGCACCGATATTGCCGGGGTGGGAGGTCTCCACTAGCACGATGCGCAACCGGGCCAGGCGTTCGTGCAGGGCCGGATCGGCCGTATTTTCCGCAGGATTCGTCATCCGAGAGTTCATATCCGGTAAGATTGTGCGCCATTGTAGACGCGAAGACTGCCCATGCATCCCATGCTCAATATCGCGGTGCGCGCCGCGCGCCGGGCCGGCACCCTCATCCTGCGCAGCCAGGCCCGCATGGACACCGTGAAGGTGGATCTGAAAGGGCGGCGGGATTACGTCTCGACCACGGACAGGGAAGCCGAGGCTGCCATCATCGAGACCTTGCTGAAAGCCTACCCGTCCCACGAGATTCTGGCCGAGGAATCCGGCCGCAGTGGCAGCAGCGACTTCATCTGGATCATCGACCCGCTGGATGGCACCACCAACTATCTGCATGGCTACCCGCACTTCGCAGTCTCCATCGCGCTGACGGTGAAGGGCCAGACGGAAGTCGGACTCATCTACGACCCCCTGCGGGATGAGCTCTTCACCGCAGTGCGCGGCGCCGGCGCGCAGCTCAACGATCGCAAGCTGCGCGTGGGACGCGGGCGGGAGCTGGACCATTCACTGCTGGGTACCGGCTTTCCCATCCGCAACGAGAATCTCATCGACCCCTATCTGAAGACCTTTGCGACCTTCCTGCGGCGCGCCAACGGTATTCGTCGCGGCGGCTCTGCCTGCCTTGACCTAGCATATGTCGCTGCTGGCCGACTGGACGGTTACTGGGAATATGCGCTCAAGCCCTGGGATATCGCGGCGGGCGCGCTGATAGTGCAGGAAGCGGGCGGCATGGTAGGCCCCATAGACCCTGCCCAGGACCTGCTGGCCAGTGGCCATGTGCTTGCAGCCACGCCGAAGATCTTTGATGAGATGCGAGGGTTGCTGGGGGCGGGGTGATGTTCATGCCACTCTTCTTCCAATGAACGGACTGCCGCGAAAGGCGCATGCTGTTACTGATCTGCCTTCGCGGCTCTGGAAGGCAGAAAAAATTGTCCGCCTGCTGGAGCTCCCAACGGATGGGCGCCGACGCCGCCTGCTCGATATCGGCGCGGGTAATGGCGGCATTGCACATGCGCTCGCACACCACCCCGGGCACGATCTGGAAGTTACCGCCGTGGATCAGACGGACCTGCGCCAACAGACGGCAGGCTATTCCTTTGTGCCGGTTGAAAGTGCTGAACTTCCTTTCGCAGACGAATGTTTCGATATCGTGGTCAGCAACCACGTTCTCGAACACGTTGGGGAGCGTCCCGCCCAGCGCCTGCATCTGGCGGAGATGCGGCGGGTGCTGGCGAAAGACGGTCTTGCCTATCTTGCCCTGCCCAATCGCTGGGCGGTCATGGAGCCCCACTACAGATTGCCTTTTCTGAGCTGGCTGCCCGCACCCATGGCAGATCTTTACGTGAAAAGCGCAGGTCGTAATTCCCACTACGATTGCAGACCACTCGGCCCGAATATGCTGGACAGGCTTGTTCGGGAAGCAGGCTTCAGCGCCACCCATCATGAATTCGAGGCGTTGCAAATCATGGCGTCGCTTGAGAGCACACTCGAGTTTGCAGCGGGAACACTCAGGCGCCTGCCGAAACGTGCCCGCACGTATCTGCGGCCGTTGTGGCCCACGTTGATTTGCGTGCTGCGCAGAACCGACGCCCCTGCGCACGCGCGCCCTGACTGAAATGACCGCAAGCAGCCCCGCGCCTGCCGTATGGTTTCCGACAATTGCCACAGGCACGGGCACGGAGCGTTTCACCGAGCGCCTCGCCGCAGGGCTGGCACGACTGGGAATTCGCACCGAAATCACCTGGCTTCCCATACGGGCAGAGTACGCGCCGTGGACTGTCATGACACCACGCCCACCCTCCTGGGCCAATGTGATTCACGTCAACAGTGTCTTCCCACCCTCGCTACTGCCAGCGAATCTTCCTTGGGTGGCAACGATCCACTCGGGGATGCATGACCCGCGACTCGCTGCATTCAAGTCTCTTTTCCAGCGGATGTATCACGAGCGGGTGCTGAAACCACGGGAGCGCTCCCTCCTCCACCGCGCCGCCTGTGTAACTGCGGTGAGTGACTATGCCGGCCGGACGGCTGCCGAGGTCTTCGGTATCGCCGAGCCGCGAACCATCCTGAACGGTGTCGATACCGAAGTCTTCACACCGCGAGCGGGTATGCGCCCAGAGGGCTGCCTCCGCCTGCTCTATGTGGGCCGGTGGTCACGCAGAAAAGGGACTGACTTGATTCGCCCCCTGTTGCAGAGACTGGTCGGGCAAGTGGAATTCCTGTTCACCGCGACTCCGCAAGAAGAAACTTCGCTTCGGGATCTGCCCGGCAGAGTGGGGTGTGTTGGACGACTTGCGGACGAAGCCGGCCTCGCGGCCCTGTATCGCCGCGCTGACGTTCTGATTTTTCCGTCGCGCAGCGAGGGCTTTGGTCTTGTGGCCGCAGAGGCAATGGCCTGTGGCATGCCGGTCGTGTGCTCGGATGACACTGCACTCCAGGAAATCGTGCCTCATGGTGAATGCGGTCTCCGTTGTATCCCTGGCGATGTGGCAAGTTTTGCAGAGGCGGTGCGAGAACTCGCAACACAGGAGGAGACGCTGCTACGCATGTCCCGCGCTGCACGCACCCACGCTGTCGAAAAACTTGGCGAGACCCGCATGCTAGAGGCGTATCTGGCTGTGTATGGCCAAGTCCTGGCTCAAGGCGGGGCGAGTACTACATGAGCAGACGCCCTCGTGTTCTTTTCCTTTCCCGGAGTTTTCCGCCGGTGGTGGGCGGGATGGAAACACACAATGCCGCCTTGGCAACCTATCTGCCTCGGCATTTCGATCTCATCACAGTGGTCAACCCGCGCGGGCGGGCGGGCCTCGCCCTCTACATGCTTCGCGCGCTGTGGGCGGTTGTCCGGCATGCCCGGCATGTAGATACCATTCTCCTCGGTGACGGTGTGCTCGCGGTGATGGTGCCCTTGGCGCGCCTG
>JBDLQR010000407.1:0-4716 GCA_039800485.1 Pseudomonadota bacterium | reverse complement strand
CGCCGAAAAAACGCAGCTTGCGCATGCCGATGGGGCCATTGCGCTGCTTGCCGATGATGATTTCGGCCACGCCCTTGTCCGTGCTGTCCTCGTTGTAGACCTCATCGCGGTAGATGAACATGATGAGGTCGGCATCCTGCTCGATGGCGCCCGACTCACGCAGGTCGGACATCACGGGCCGCTTGTCACTGCGTTGTTCCAGACTGCGATTGAGCTGGGACAGCGCGATCACCGGCACGTTGAGCTCCTTCGCCAGCGCTTTCAGCGAGCGGGAAATCTCCGAGATCTCGGTTGCACGGTTTTCGTTGTTGCCGGGTACCTGCATGAGTTGCAGATAGTCGATGACTATCATGCTCAGGCCGTGCTCGCGCGCCAGCCGACGACAACGCGCCCTGAGATCGCCCGGGGTGAGCGCAGGCGTGTCATCGATGAAAAGCTTCACCTCGGACAGGATTCCAACGGCATGCGTGAGCCGCGGCCAGTCGTCGTCGGCGAGCTTGCCGGTACGTACCTTGTGCTGATCGATGCGGCCCAGCGAGGAGAGCATGCGCATGGCAATCTGCTCGCTCGGCATTTCCATGCTGAAAATGGCCACCGGCAGACCCGCTTTGGTGGCCACGTTCTGCGCGATGTTGATGGCGAAAGCAGTCTTGCCCATGGAGGGACGGCCGGCCACGATCACGAGATCTGCAGGCTGCAGGCCGGACGTCATGCCATCCAGCTCGTAATAACCGGTGGGCACGCCCGTGATGGGATTGTCCTGCTGGAACAGCTGGTCAATCCGGTCGAGCGCTGACACCAGCAGCTCGCGAATCGGTCGGAAACCGGCGCGGCCGCGCGACTCGCGTTCTGCAATCTGGAACACGGTGCGTTCGGCCGTGTCGATCAGCTCGTTGGTGCTGCGGCCCTCGGTGCGGAAGGCACTTTCGGCAATCTCGGTGCCGGCGCGAATGAGCGCGCGGAGCACGGCCCGGTCGCGCACGATGTCGGCGTAAGCCGCGATGTTGGCAGCGGTGGGCGTGTTATCCGCGAGTTGCGCCAGATAGGCGAGCCCGCCGCTGGTTTCGAGCAGACCATGGCTGTCCAGCCATTCAGCCAGCGTGATGATGTCGTAGGGTTTGCCGTCGTTGGCCAGAGACTCCACGCCCTTGAAGATGTTGGCGTGGTCGCGACGGTAGAAATCCGTCGCGGAGATTCTTTCCGACACCTGCAGCCAGGCATCGTTGTCGAGCATGAGCCCGCCGAGCACGGACTGCTCGGCCTCGACGGAGTGCGGCGGCAGCCGCAGCGAATCGATGCTGCGATCCGCCGCGTCAGCGCGCCCGGCCAGAGGCTCCAGAGCCATGTCAGCGGACGCTGGGACCGCAGCAGGCAGCCTCAGCCTTCAGCGGGCCGGCCACCTTCCTGACCGGTGATCACGATGGCCACCGGCACATGGATGTCCGCGTGCAGCGCGATGTCGACCACGTGACGTCCGTGGCTGCGCAGCGGACCGTTGGCGAGGCGAACCTCCTTGCGGTCCACTTCATGGCCGGCGGCGGCCAGTGCATCGCAGATTTCGCCTGCGCCCACCGAGCCGTAGAGGCGGCCTTCGCTGCCGGCCTTGGCCACGATGGTGAGCTCGAGCTCGCGCAGGGCATCGGCACGCAGCGTTGCGCGGGCCAGCCCCTCGGCCTGGGCCTTCTCGAGATCGGCCCGTTGGGCTTCGAAGCGGGCGACATTGTCGGCCGTGGCCGGCACGGCCTTCTTGCGCGGCACGAGATAGTTGCGACCGTAACCGGGCTTCACGCGAACCTTGTCGCCGAGCTTGCCCAGGTTGTGAATCCTCTCCAGCAGAATGACTTCCATCGTACGCACCTTCTTCAAAAATCTGACGGGTGCCGCGCACCCGCGGGGCCTGTGGGGAACTGGGCTCAGGCCTGGCCCGGACGCCCCATGCGGCGTCTGAAATCCACGATTCGGTCGGCGATCCCGCCAGTGGCCAACAAGGGCATCACCAACTGGGGCACCAGTATCATCAACGCATAAAGCCCGACGAGCCAGAGCCGCGCCATGGCTTTTGCCGCAGAGACGGCGTGGACGACGGCCAGCCCCTGCATAGCGAACATCAACAACAGGACGATGATGGCATCGTCGGCCAGTCCCCCTGCCCTGTCGGCCAGCGACAGCAACAGACTCGACAGTGCTGCCACAGCCCCCACCGGGGAGATCCAGCCCGGCAGGCGCAGCGCGTGAAACTCACTGCGGAACCCGCCCGGGTTATAGAGCCCGGCCTGCCAGGCTCGCCCCAGCAGCAGCATGCCAGCAAGTACCAGATAAATCAGGGCGATCGAGGCGCCATGCATCAGGTTGCTGTAGAGCTCGACCTGCTCGGCGGTGAGGAAAGTTCCACCTTCCGCCTCGACCATGGCCGTGAGCGCCGAGAGCCGCTCGCGCCAGAATCCCTGCACATCGGGATATTTCACCCGCATGGCGAGCGCGTATCCCATCACCCAGAATCCGAGGCCCGCCAGGGCGCTGCCTTGACTCCCCGAGCGGCGCAGACTCCCCGCGCCAGCCCAGAGTGGAATCCAGCACGCCAGCACCGTGACTGCCGCAGGCCCCAGACGTCCTGTGAGGCCATAGACCGCCGCCGCCGCCAGAATTGCCGCGCCTCCCAGCGCCCGGAGGCCGGCGCCTGGGCCGTGCCGCAAGGTCACCAGCGCCAGCAAGGCCCCGCTCACCAGCAGGGCAGGACCAAAAGGAAGCGCCAGCAGTGCGAAGCTTGCAATGAGGAGGATGGCGGGCAAAGGCCCGCGCATCGCTACTCTTGCCAAGCCTTGCACGGCCAGCCTCCCGTTTCGCGGCGCGGGCCGCGGGCCTTCAGTGCGAGTCGCTGTACGGAATCAGGGCCAGGAAGCGCGCGCGCTTGATGGCGATCGCGAGCTGGCGCTGGTAGCGAACCTTGGTGCCCGAAATGCGGCTCGGCACGATCTTGCCGTTCTCGGCAATGTTGGCCTTCAGCGTGTTGAGATCCTTGTAGTCGATCTCCGTGACGCCTTCTGCCGTGAACTTGCAAAAACGACGCCGGCGGAAGTGCCGTGAACCACCGCCACGGGGTTTCGGTTTGGACGGTCTCATGCTTCCTCCTCCGCTGTTGGCGCCGCCGGGGCAGCGGCTTCTTCACTGGCGGCAGCGGCCTGATGGCGGCTGCGCCGCTCGCTCTCGCGCTCGTCATGTTCGTCCTTGGCGCGGGCCATGAAGGACGGCTCGGTGACGGCATCATCACGCTTCACCACGAGATGACGCAGCACTGCGTCATTGAAGCGGAAAGCGCTGGTCAGTTCGTTCAGGGTAGGCGCGTCGCACTCGATGTTGAGCAGGACGTAATGTGCCTTGTGCACCTTGGCGATGGGGAATGCCAACTGGCGACGCCCCCAGTCTTCCTGGCGGTGGATGCGTCCCCCACTGTTGGTGATCATGGTGCGGTAGCGGTCAACCATGGCGTTGACCTGTTCGCTCTGGTCAGGATGGACCAGAAACACTATTTCATAGTGTCTCACACGGGCTCCTCTCGGCTGGAAGCTTCCCGAACTGGCGGTGAAGCAAGGAGTGATGGAAAAAGGAGCGGCATTCTATGCGGCCCCGCCTCGGGGTGTAAAGGCGGCGGCCCTCAGCGAATGCCACGCTGGCGCAGGGTTTCGAACAGGCAGACCGCGGCCGCCGTGCCGAGGTTCAGGCTGTCCACGGTCCCGCGCATGGGAATGCGTGCAAGGTAATCGCAGGATTCGCGGGTCAGCCGGCGCAAGCCACTGCCCTCCGCCCCCATCACCCAGGCGAGTGGCCGGTTGAGGTCCAGCTCGAACAGGCTGTCACCGGCGCCACCCGCCGCGCCGACCACCCACAGGCCGGCCTCCTTGAGCGCGGCCAGTGCGCGCACAAGATTGGTCACCTGGACCAGTGGCACGGTATCGAGTGCCCCGCTCGCGACCTTGGCTACCGCCGGCGTGAGGCCGACGGAGTTGTCCCGTGTCAGGACGACGCCCTGTGCGCCGACCGCATCGGCAAGTCGCAGGGCGGCGCCGAGATTGTGCGGATCCTGAATCTGGTCAACCACGAGCACCAGGGGCAAGGGATGAGGCCTCACCACTTCATCCAGCCACTGTTCGAATACGAGGGCGGCAGGCGGACGGCGGCGTATCAGTACGCCCTGGTGGTTACCGCCACCAGCGAGCTTGTCCAGGGTTTCGCCCGCGACGCGCTGCACGCGGACCCCGGCGCGGGTGGCCTGCTCCAGCAGGGCCTCCGCCGCGGTATGCCCGCCCCCCTGACGGATGAAGCACTCGAGGATGGACGAAGGCGCATGGCGCAGGGCGGATTCGACCGCGTGCAGGCCGAAGACTGTGAGCGTGCGGTTATCGGTCATGGTGGGTGAGAGGCCGAGATGAGCGGAAACCGGCTCAGCGACGCCGCTTGCCAGCGGGCGGACTCGCGGCCAGGGCAAAGTCTATCTTGCGCTCATCGAGATTCACGCGCGCCACCGTGACCTGGAGGCGCTGCCCCAGCCGGTACTCCCGATTGCTGCGCCGGCCAATCATGCAATGGCCGACCGGATCGAAGTGGTAGTAATCATCAGGCAGGCCCGTGACATGGATGAGGCCTTCCACGAAGCTTTCCTCGAGCTGCACGAACAGCCCGAACGAGGTGACCGCACTGATGATGCCGGCAAATGTCTCG
>JBDLQR010000406.1:0-7975 GCA_039800485.1 Pseudomonadota bacterium | reverse complement strand
GTGGACCTGACGGCCAAGATGCTGACCTCGGCCTTGAATTCCCAGGGCTGAGTCCCCACTTCCCGGATTGATGAGCATGACGCGGGCCGGCACCGGTCCGCGGCACGTGCGCGCCCGTTTTTCGCCAACAGCACAAGGTTCCAGTCGTGAACGAAGACACCACCCCCACCGAGCAGTCGGCTCCAGAGCCGGCTGCGGAAACCACGGACGCCCAGACTCCGGAACAGCAGATTGCCCATCTCAACGAGGCCCTTGCCAGCGCCAAGGCCGAGATGGAGCGCCACCGGGAAGAAGTTCTCCGTGCCCGGGCCGAAATCGACAATGCCCGCAAGCGCGCCCAGCGCGATGTGGAGGCGGCCCACAAATTCGGGGTCGAACGCCTCGTGGAGGCGCTGATTCCGGTCAAGGACAGCCTGGATCTCGGGCTGGAAGCTGCGCGCACCGCGACCGACATCAACAGCCTGCGGGAGGGCATGGTCCTCACCGCCCAGATGTTCCAGGCCGCACTGGACAAAATGTCCGTGGTGGCGGTTGACCCCACCGGCAGCCGTTTCGACCCGGAAAAACACCAGGCCATGATGATGGAAGCCAGCAGTGAGGCCGAGCCGGGCACGGTCCTGCGGGTGCTGCAGCAGGGCTATACCTTGCACGACCGTCTCATCCGTCCGGCCATGGTTGTGGTGGCCAAGGCCCCCGAGGGGACTTGATAAACCATCACCCGGCCCCATATCAGGATTCATCATCAATCCATGCCCTCCGGCGGTGACTGACCGAACCGGACCTGGCCCAAGAAAGGTTTCAAACACATGGCACGTATCATCGGTATCGATCTCGGGACCACCAATTCCTGCGTCGCCGTCCTCGAGGGCGGGCAGGCCAAGGTCATCGAGAACAGTGAAGGCGCCCGCACCACGCCTTCCATCGTGGCTTTCTCCAACGACAACGAAGAACTGGTTGGCCAGTCGGCCAAGCGCCAGGCGGTCACCAATCCGCAGAACACCCTGTTTGCAGTCAAGCGGCTCATCGGACGCAAGTTCAAGGACGATGTCGTCCAGCGCGACAAGGGCATGGTCCCCTACAACATCGTGGCCGCCGACAATGGCGATGCCTGGGTGGAAGTACGCGGCCGCAAGATGGCGCCGCCGGAAATCTCCGCGCGCGTGCTCATGAAGATGAAGAAGACCGCAGAGGACTACCTGGGCGAGGAAGTGACGGAAGCGGTGATCACCGTGCCGGCCTACTTCAACGATTCCCAGCGTCAGGCGACCAAGGACGCCGGCAGGATTGCCGGGCTCGAGGTCAAGCGCATCATCAACGAGCCCACGGCGGCGGCGCTCGCCTTCGGCATGGACAAGCGCGAGGGTGATGCCAAGATCGCGGTCTACGACCTGGGCGGTGGTACTTTCGACGTCTCGATCATCGAGATCGCAGAAGTCGACGGCGAACACCAGTTCGAGGTGCTCTCCACCAACGGTGACACCTTCCTCGGAGGCGAGGACTTCGATCTGCGCCTCATCGAGTTCCTGGCCGCTGAATTCAAGAAGGAACAGGGCATCGATCTCCACAACGATCCCCTTGCCCTGCAGCGCCTGAAGGAAGCCGCGGAGAAGGCCAAGATCGAGCTGTCCTCCAGCCAGCAGACCGACGTGAACCTGCCCTACATCACGGCAGACGCGACGGGGCCCAAGCACATGAACATGAAGATCACCCGCAGCAAGCTCGAGTCGCTGGTGGAAGATCTCATCAAGCGCACCATGGAGCCTTGCCGCACCGCTCTGAAGGACGCGGGCCTGAAGCCCGGGGACATCAACGACGTGATCCTCGTGGGCGGCCAGTCGCGCATGCCCAAGGTGCAGGAGATGGTGAAGGAATTCTTCGGACAGGAGCCGCGCAAGGACGTGAATCCCGACGAAGCTGTGGCGGTGGGCGCTGCCATCCAGGCCGGCGTGCTGGGCGGTGATGTGAAAGATGTGCTGCTGCTCGATGTGACGCCGCTGTCCCTGGGTATCGAAACCCTCGGGGGCGTGATGACCAAGCTCATCGAGAAGAACACCACCATCCCGACCAAGGCCAACCAGGTGTTTTCCACTGCGGACGACAGCCAGACGGCAGTGACGGTGCATGTACTGCAGGGCGAGCGAGAACAGGCAAGCGCGAACAAGTCGCTGGGCCGCTTCGACCTCAGCGATATTCCGCCGGCCCCGCGGGGCGTCCCGCAGATCGAGGTGACCTTCGACATCGATGCCAACGGCATCCTGAACGTGTCGGCCAAGGACAAGGCGACCGGCAAGCAGCAGTCCATCGTCATCAAGGCCTCCAGTGGCCTGTCAGACGATGAAATCCAGCGCATGGTGAAGGACGCCGAGGCGCATGCCGAGGAGGACCGCAAGTTCCATGAACTGGTGAATGCGCGCAACCAGGCAGATGGCCTGTTGCATGCAACCCGCAAGTCCCTGGAAGAGCTGGGTGACAAGGTCGAGGAGGGTGAGCGCAAGGAAATCGAGGCTGCGATGGAAGACCTGCGTACGGCACTGAAGTCCGACGACAAGGACGACATCGAGGCCAAGAGCGGCAAGTTGGGTGAGCTATCGGGTAAACTCGCCCAACGCGCTTACCAGGCAGAGCAGGCGGCGGGCCAGTCCGAAGCCGCTTCCAGTGCCGACCAAGGCAATGTGGTCGATGCCGACTTCGAGGAAGTGAAGGACAACAAGTAAGCGCAATGCCGGGGTTTCCCCGGCCCGTGCATCACACGGCCCGGACGAGTCGACAGATTCGTTGCGGGCCGCATTTGTATCAATAGCGGACGAAAAGGCTGATGGCCAAGCGGGATTACTACGAAGTACTGGGGGTCGAGCGCGGCGCCAGCGAGGCCGAGCTGAAGAAGGCCTATCGCCGTCTGGCGATGAAATACCATCCCGACCGCAACCCCGATGATGCCGCTGCGGAGGAATCGTTCAAGGAAGCGAAGGAAGCCTTCGAGATCCTGAGCGATGCGCGCAAACGCCAGGCTTATGACCAGTTCGGTCACGCGGGCGTTGATCCTTCGGCTGCCGCAGGCGCCGGATTCGGCGGCGGCGCCGGGGGTGGTTTCAGCGATATCTTCGACTCCGTGTTCGGCGACATTTTCGGGGCAGGCGGGCGTCAAGGGGGCAATCGCGCCTATCGCGGGTCTGATTTGCGCTACGACCTCGAACTGAACCTTGAGGAAGCGGTGCGTGGCACCGAGGTCAAGATTCGCGTGCCCACGCTCATCACCTGCGAGCCCTGCGAGGGCAGCGGCAGCCGCTCGCGTTCGGCACCGGAGACCTGCAGCACCTGCAACGGCGTGGGCCAGGTTCGCATGCAGCAGGGTTTCTTCTCCGTCCAGCAGACCTGTCCCACCTGTCGCGGCAAGGGCAAGTCGGTCAAGGACCCTTGCGGCAGCTGCCATGGGACCGGCAAGGGCCGGGGCAACAAGACCATCGCGGTGAAGGTGCCGGGTGGGGTGGATACGGGAGACCGCATCCGCCTCGGCGGCGAGGGTGAACCCGGACAGAACGGCGGACCGTCGGGCGACCTTTATGTGAACGTGGTGGTGCGCGAGCACGCCATCTTCACGCGCGAAGGCAGCGACCTTTACTCCGAAGTCCCGATCGATTTCGTCACCGCGGCCTTGGGCGGAGAGATCGAAGTGCCCACGCTCGAAGGGCGTGTGGTGCTCAAGATTCCGGCGGAAACCCAGAGCGGCAAGATGTTCCGGCTGCGTGGCAAGGGCGTGCGTTCGGTACGCGGCGGCGCGGTGGGAGATCTCATCTGCCGGGCGATGGTCGAAACACCCATCAATCTGACCAAGCAGCAGAAAGAGCTGCTCAGGGCCTTCGGAGAGTCTCTCGGCAAGGCCTCCGAGGAGCACAGCCCCCGCGCCAGTTCCTGGCTCGACGGCGTGAAGAAGTTTTTTGAAGACATGAAGTTCGGCTGACCGAGGACGCGCCCATGACGACCCCCATCAATGTCGCGATCACCGGCGCTGCCGGCCGCATGGGCCGCACCCTCGTTGAATTGGCAAGCCGGTATGCCGGTCTCAGGCTGAGCGCGGCCTTTGAACGCGCGGATGCTCCGCAACTGGGCCAGGATGCAGGCCTGCTGACTCCCGCAGGGTCATTGGGCGTGCCGCTCATTTCCGGAGCAGACCTCTCGGTCGGGACCTTCGATGTGCTCGTGGACTTCACGGCACCGGCGGTGAGCATGGCCAATGTGGCGCAATGCCGGGCCCTGCGGCGGGCCATCGTGATAGGAACCACGGGGGTTGGCATGGAACGGTCGCAATTGCAGGAGGCCGCGCGGGACATCCCCATCGTCTGGGCGCCCAACATGAGCGTGGGTGTCAACCTGTGCTTCAAGCTGCTCGACCTGGCCGCCCGTGTGCTGGGGGACGAGGTGGACGTCGAGATCATCGAGGCTCACCACCGGCACAAGGTGGATGCCCCCTCCGGAACCGCACTGCGCATGGGCGAGGTGGTCGCCAAGGCCCTGGGTCGTGACCTCGCGGAATGTGCCGTGTACGGCCGGGAAGGACAGACCGGCGCCAGGGATCGCAAGACGATTGGCTTCGCGACCATCCGCGCGGGTGAAATCGTGGGCGACCATACGGTGCTGTTCGCGGGCGCCGGTGAACGCGTCGAAATCACCCATCGCGCAGAAAACCGTGCCACTTTCGCCAGCGGCGCCCTGCGGGCCGCACACTGGCTGGCGCAGCAGCCGCCGGGTCTCTACGACATGCAGGACGTGCTCGGGCTGCGTGCCTGAGGCTTCTGCCCTGCGCGCCGCCACGACCGGGTTGAACCCGACGCCGATTTGCAGACACTAAGTCTCTGGAACGCCGCAAATGCCCGGCGAGGAGCGTCCGCGCATGAACTCCCCCCAAGTCCCGGAACAGAGCCCAGTCGGCCAAAGCGCCGAGGACGCCCTCGATGCGCGGGCACTGCAAGCCGTGATTGCCGGCAGCCGCAGCGACTTCGATCACATGTACCGGCGTTACTATCCGCGCCTCATGGATTTCCTGGTTCGCGTGGTCACCCAGCGTGACCTGGCCGAGGAAATCGTCAACGACACGATGTACACCGTCTGGACCTCCGGGAGCGCGTTCGCAGGGCGCTCCAAGGTCTCGACCTGGATCTTCGGCATCGCCTACCGCAAGGCTCTGAAACGGTTGCTGCGCAACCGTCACACGGGACTCGAGTCCCTGGATGATACTCACGAGCTCGTGGCTGACGAAAACCCCGTACACGATGCAGACATCGCGCGCCTGAGAGGCGCACTGAACACCGCACTCGCGCGTTTGTCTCCCGCCCACCGCAGCGTGGTCGAACTCACCTATCTCCTCGACTACTCGTATGAGGAGATTGCGGACATCGTGGGGTGCCCGGTGAATACCGTGAAGACCCGCATGTTCCATGCGCGTGCCCATCTGCGCAGGTTGTTGGGCGCGCTGGCCAGCGCGCGCGGCTGATTCACCATGCAGCACGAACAACCAATGGCCGCCGAGGCACAGGAGCACGAGGAGATCTTTGCGCTCCTGCCGTGGCATGTGAACGGAACCTTGGCGAATGAGGAGCAGCATCGTGTGCGTGAACACGCTGGACTCTGTCTCGTCTGCCGCCGCGAAATCCAGCTGCTCGAAACCTTGGCGACGCATGCCCGGACCGCGGACCAGGATGCCGAGTGCGAGGCCGCGCTGCAGCGTCTGGCGCGCCGCATAGAGCGGGTACCGTCGGCGCCACGGGCGATGCCCTGGATGGCTGCCGCCGTGCTCGCACTTTCGACTTCCCTGGTGGTGTGGGCCGGGGACAATGCACACCAGAGCACGGCGTGGTTGCGCAATGCAGGTTATCTGCTGCCCGTGCCCGAACCTGTCTCTGCCGATGATCCGCCACTCGGGCCGCATGTGCGGTTGATCTTTCACGATGACATCACGGAACGGGAGCTCCGCGCGATAGTGCTTGCCGTGGGTGCCGCGGTCATCGAAGGTCCGACGCCGGATGGTCGTTACACCCTGGCGTTCTCGAGGCAGATGAGTCCCGGCGAGCTGTTGGCGGCTTTGCGTCAGCTGCGATACTCGCAGCAGGTGCTTTATGCCGAACCTGTGTTCAGTACTTTCAGCACGACCAAGGTCAGCGCCGGCAGCGACTGGTAAGAGATTGGGATCCGCGCATCGCTCTTGTGGCGTTGCGCAGGAGCGGGTCAGGGGGTTCCCGGTTCGACACTGATTGCGGCCCGGGGGATGCGGTTGCTATGGTGGCTGCATGAGCAGGCTTCGCGCAGCAGTCATCGGCGTTGGTTATCTGGGCAATTTTCATGTCCAGAAGTATCTCAGCCTGCCGGACGTCCAGGTGGTAGGTGTACTCGATACGGACGCGGAGCGTGCGGGCGAGATTGCCCGCAAGTACGAGGTGCAGGCCTTCGCTGACCTGGATGCGCTGCTCGAGCAGGCGGATCTCGTGTCTATCGTCACCCCCCCGGCCCATCACTTCGATGCGGCCCTGCGCTGTCTTTCGCGCGGCCTCCATGTGCTGGTGGAAAAACCCGTCACCGCCACAGTGGACGAGGCGGAGACGCTGGTGGCACTGGCCAGCGCCGAGGGTCTTGTGTTCCAGGTGGGACATCTCGAGCGCTTCAATCCCGCGGTGCTCGCCGTACGTCGACGCTTGCGGGACCCCCATCGCATCGAAGCGCGGCGTCTGTCCCGCTTCCAGAAGCGGGGCACGGAAGTCGACGTCGTGCTCGACCTCATGATCCACGACATCGATATCGTTCTGTCCATGGTGGAGAGCCCTGTGGAGTCCTTGCATGCCACAGGCTCGGTGGTCGTGTCGGGCGATATAGACGTCGCCCACGCCACGCTGCATTTTGCCAATGGTTGTGTGGCCGAGCTCACCGCCAGCCGGGTCAATCGCGAACCCGTCCGGTCGATGGAAATTTTCCAGCCCGACGCCTGTATCTCGGTCGATTATCTGAACCACACCCTGCTCGTGAGCAATGCGGCCGGACTGCCGGGAGTACCCGAGATGAGCTTCGAAGAAGAGAGCCTCAGCCGCACCGATGTGCTCATGGACGAAATCCGTTCCTTTGTGAGCGCCGTACGCCATGGTGAAGCGCCCACGGTCTCGGGGGAGGACGGCAAGAAGGCGCTGGAAGTCGCGGTGGCCATCAGCCAGCAGATCCGCCGGCGCCAACGCGACTTGAAGGTCTCTGCCGGCGGTTGAGCCCTCAGCGGCGGCGCGCCGAGCGCGGCAGGCTGTCCGGACTCAGCAGACGGATTTCCCCATCCTCGAGAGTCAAGGAGACGGCCACCAGGGACTGCCCGCTGCAAGGGCCTGCAACGCAGTAACCATCTTCGGGCCGGAAGCGGGCATCGTGGGTCGTGCATTGCAGGTGCTGGCCCTCCCCATCGAAAAAATCGTCCGCGCGCCACTCCAGACGCACACCGGTGTGGGGACAACTGTTGAGGTAGCCCCGCAGCTCGCCCGCTTCCCACAAGAGGATGAGGGAAATCTGTCGTTCGCCCCAGCTCACTTCCAGGCCCTTCGCGCCCTGTTCCGGCACCTCGCTCGCGGCACACACCCGCACTGAATCCGGCATCTTCATTCGCTCCTTTTGATGCGGTCCGCACTTTCTTGGGGAGAGGGGGTCAAGTACAATGCGCCGGGCTCGGAACTGCGCACACGCGCACCCAGCCCCCGCTTTCCAACCCGATTACATCAGTCATGACACCAGCAATCCTAGCGCTCGCCGACGGGACGGTTTTTCACGGCTCGGCCATTGGTGCCCAAGGCGCCACAGTGGGCGAAGTGGTCTTCAATACAGCGATGACGGGTTACCAGGAAATCCTCACCGATCCTTCCTACTCCCAGCAGCTCGTCACCCTCACCTATCCCCACATCGGCAACGTTGGGGTGAACCCCGGGGATGCCGAGGCCCGGGGCGTGTTTGCCGCGGG
>JBDLQR010000405.1:0-15156 GCA_039800485.1 Pseudomonadota bacterium | reverse complement strand
TTTCAGGCGTCGGCCAGGTAGTCTTCGGCCAATCGGCGCAGGATGGCAGTGCTGGCTACGCGTACACGCCCAGCTTTTCCTACTCGACCACCAATTCCATCATCCAATCGGTGACCGAGCTTCAAGCCGCAGGCGACGTCTGGCTGAATCGTTACGTCAATCTTGATCCCGCCGACTGGTCGCCGGGAGGCAACGGTTACGCCACGCTGCTCCACGAGATGGGTCATGCACTGGGTCTGAAGCATCCCTTCGAGGCCCCCGCCAATGGATACTGGTTGGACGACAGCCTGGACAATGAACGACACACGGTGATGTCGTACGACTCAGCCCCCAACACCACACTCATCGTGGTGCAAGGGACAAGCTCGAGCTATTCGTGGACCGAGTTCAATCTCCGCCCCAGCACGCTGATGCCACTGGACATCGAGGCCCTGCAGTACCTCTATGGAGCCAATACCTCCTATCGCAACGGGAACACTCAGTACAAATGGGGGGTGAGCCCGGAGATACTGGAAACGATCTGGGACGGTGGAGGGAAGGACACCATCGATTGCTCAAACCAGACGTTGAGCTGCATCATTGATTTGCGCGCCGGGAACTACAGCTCCATCGCCATCAGAGCTACAGTTGCGGAGAAAATTGCAGGCCTCGACATCCCCTTGTTCGTCAATCCGGCGCTGCTGCCTGCGAGCCTCTACGACGGCCGCAACAATCTTGCCATTGCCAAAGGCACCGTGATCGAGAATGCCACCGGTGGCTCGGGGGCCGACACCCTGATCGGCAATCAGGTCGCCAACACCTTGAATGGCGGTGGCGGCGCCGACATCCTCAGTGGTGGCGGCGGATCAGATGTCCTGAATGGCGGGTTGGGCAATGATGTCATGCGTGGCGAGCTCGGCAACGACACCTATTACGTGACGCAGACGGGGGATGCGGTCGAGGAGTTGCTTAACGCAGGAATCGATACCGTTTTATCCAGCCGGCTCAATTACACCCTGCCCACCAACGTGGAAAACGGGCGAATCATGCTGGCAGGCGGTGCCAACCTCACCGGGAACGGTCTCGCCAACACGATCTCCGCCGGGCTTGGCGACAACATACTCAAAGGCGGCAATGGTCTGGATACGCTTTCCTACCGCCATGGCGTCGCGCCGGGCACAGGCGTGACAATCGACCTGAAGATCACCAGCGCCCAGGATACCGGCGGGTCGGGCATCGACACCGTAACGGGCTTCGAGCACCTCACGGGCTCATCGGGTAACGATTCACTCACCGGCAACGCGCTCGCCAATATTCTGAACGGCGCTTTGGGCCAGGATGTTCTGCGCGGTGGTCTGGGTCCGGATCGCTTCGTGTTCGACAGCCCGGCGGGGGCAGCACACGCGGATCTCATCCTCGACTTCACACCCGGAACGGACAAGCTTGTGCTGGATGTCGACATCTTCACCAGCCTCACCGGCACGTCTAACACTATCGCTGCGACCAGTCTGCGTCTCGGTACCGCCGCGCTGGACGCCGACGACTTCCTCGTCTTCAACACCAGCACCAAGGTGCTGCACTATGACGCCGACGGAAGCGGAACGGGCACGATGCTCGCAATCGCGGAAATCCGGATTACCGGCTCGACACCACTTTCCGCGGAGGATTTCCTGCTCGTGAGTTGATGACACAACGCCGCATTGCCGCGAGACTCGAAAGCAAGTCTCGCGGCGGCGGTTTTCAGGCCTTCAATGTATTGCTTGCCGATGGGTAGCGGTTGATACCGAGACTCTCCCTGAAATCAGCACTACCCTTCACGAACATCGCCTCGAGCACAATGCCGAGCGCGTTCGCTGCCCGGTCGTTCATCGCAAAATTTCCGACAATGGCCGCACTTTGCACCAGAGCGCCGGCCGACAGGCGCTGCCGCAGTTCTTCACGCGCGGTCGCGAGCGCCGCCGGATCTGCCCCTGTCATGGCATCGGCAAACGCCAGCAAGGTCCTTCCATTCGCAATTCCACTGTCCAGTGTCGGGTCGGTGACCGCCTTCAGGTCCACCCGTCCACCCGCATGCTCGACGCTCGCACGGAGCATCCACGTATGCGAAGTGGTTCAGTAGAAGCACTGATGGCGTGCGGAGACGCGGGCCGCCAGCAGCTCGTACTGTGGGCGGGAAAGGCTCGGCTCGTAAGTGAAACCGAGATCCATGAAATCCTTGATTTCCACATATTGCGCAGCCCCCAGCGTGATGAGTCCAGCGGCTTCATCCGGACAAAGGCTGAGCGCGCGATAGATGAAGGGGGCAGCCTGTGGATCCGAGGAACCATAGATGCGCCGCGCATCCTCACCGCCCCGACTCCCACCGGGAACTGTGGGCACCCAGGCGCCTTCGTCGCGGGCCGTAGCAGGTCGGGCACGCACCGGTGCCTCGTCACGCGGCGCGGGCAAGGCACGAACAGGCAGGCCAAGGCCGCGTGCGAAGAGGTCGATGCTCACCGCACGGGACACCACCCCTACAACCTCCACGTACTCGTCCATCGAGAGCCCATCGGAGAGCGCGTCCCGCATGTAATCCCGGGTCAGGTCTTCAACCGAAGTCGCCACTTGCCGCGCGACGCGACGAGCGGCGTCGCTCACCTCCGCGCAAGGTGCCGAGTCATCGCCATCTTCCTGCAGCCCCTCGGCTACCCGGGCCCGTCGCGCCTCCATGACGATTTCGCAGCGCTCGGCCGCCGTAAACCAGGTACCCGCACTCGCGAACGAGGCTAGTGTTGCCGCATGGGCCGCTTCAAGGGCAGGCCGCACCGGGAGCTCGCTGTCACTGTACAAACGCATCATTGCTCCTCCTGTAGTGCCCGGGAACATGACGCTCTGGCGCATCGCACACCCGGATTTGAAGAATTCTCAAGGTCGGAAAACACGCTACGCCCCTCAACAGGGTGATGCAAAGAATTTGGTGACAGTTACCTGTTTTCGCCAAGGACATTGACTGTCTGGCCGACGCAAAGCGCTTGACGGGATTGCCAGAGTAGAAGACGCCTACTGCCACGGGATTCGCGGAAATAGGGTAACTGTCACCGATTTTGTGGGGGAAAGTGGTGGCTACGGGTGGACTCGAACCACCGACCTCAGCATTATGAGTGCCGCGCTCTAACCGGCTGAGCTACGTAGCCATCTGTAACAGAAGCGGAACGCCGACGTGCCCCCGTGGGTGTGGGGTCGAAGGTCGGCCCGGGTGGCGGTTTGCTCGGTGTGCTGCGCGCACTCCGCGGTTCCCTCATTGCGGGGAACTCTCCTCCCGCCAGCCCGTGCATTCGAGGCGCGCGATTGTCGGGGAATCCGCCCCGGAATTCAATGCACCCGGCAAGGCAGCCTCCCCCGGTCGGTCAAAACTGGTAGATCAGGCTGAACACGCTCTCATGGCGGCTGTTGTTGCCGGACGGTCCCCACAGATCCCCCAGCTGCCATGGGCCGACCGAACTGCCGCGCACCCGCCAGAAAAGATTCTGCTGGAACCGCAGCATGACGTGGTTGGACAACAGATAGTCCACCGCCAGCTGGTTGTAGGCACCGGTGGAGCGTGGATCGAGGGCAAAAACGAACCTGGGCTGCAGCAGACCCGCATCGCCATAGCTCGTGGACGCGGAAAAAGTGATCACGAACTCATCCCGATCCAGCCGATCGTTGTTCACGCTCACGAAGCGATCCGGGAAGGTCTGGCCGCCGAGGTTTGCCTCGAACACGCCGGGAATACCGCGGTAGAACTTGCTGTAATCCAGATAACGCCGCCAGAACACCTGTGAAGACAGGAAAAAGGTCCGCTGACTGTTGAGGCTCTTGATCCAGGTCGGTCTGTCGACCGCCAGCATCACCACGGAACGCCGGGCTTCCTCGAACTGGTCCTGCTCCGGATCCACATCCAGCGGCGCGCCCGGGGCGATGGTCACAGGCACGCCGGTCGTGAACACGCTCTCCATGCGGAACACGGCTTGGGTATACCGCTCTTCCGAATAATTGGCGGTAAGGCCCACCAGGTGGTAACGCGGATTCACGGTCTCCACCTCCGCGCGGAAGGTGTTGCCAAAGACACCCGAGCGATCAGTGAGGAAACGGGCGCGCGTGTCGGTATTGAAGCCGTTGAAGTAATTCAGGCTGAACTCGATGTCCTTCCAGATGGCCTTGAAGCGCAAGCCACCCTGGGCATTCTCGAAACGACGGCCCGGGCTGCCATCGTGGACGCGCAGATCAAGGTCAAGCAATTGTCCACCTACGATGGCGGAGTTGGCGACCTCGCGCAGCCCGGTGCCGTTGAGCGCCCAAGGCCGCCTTGGATCGGTCGAGACCTGATTGCGCTGCACGTCCCAGGGAATCCACACACCCTCGATGAAGGACTCATCGAAAGGCCCGAATTTGCCGATGTCGTAGACTCCGCGCACCATCCAGAGCGGCACGCGAATGTCTTCCCACGATTCCCAGCTCCAGTGCCAGGTCAGATCGAGCGGATTGATGACATCGAGCGCACGGAAATTGTCCGTCTCACCCCACACCACCTGCTGGCGACCGATGCGCAGCGAGATGGGCGGCAGCAGCAGATCCACGAACGCCTCACGCAGCTTGAACTCGGCTTCACCGGGATGATCGTCGCCGTTCTCGAAGCTGTCGTGATAGGAGCCACGGATGTCGTAGATGGAGTCATACACGCCACGCCCGACCACAGTGAGAGTGGCTTCTTCCAGACGGCCGGTGTTGAAGCGGCCAAACGCGGTGCTGTCCTTGAGGAAATAGTATTTTCCCTCGATTTGCGCCGTGTTTCGCTGCATCACGAGTTCCGTCGTCTTGAACTCAGGCTCACGCAGGATGTTCTGGAAATTGACGAAGCCTTCTATCTCGATTTCGTCATTGATGGTGACGATGGCGGTGGCGTCCGGCGGGAGCAGTGCCTGCCCCAACAGCAGAACACACGCAGCCCCGGCAGCGTGGTACTTGAACATGATTGATCCCCTCTCGATGCTGTGGCCACCTCACGAGCTCGCGGGCGGCTTCTTGGTTCTGGTGCGTTCGGATCCGACTCAGCGGCGGCCGCTGATCATGTTGCGCAGGGAGTAGAACTGCTGCGCACGGGCCTGCGAAAAAATCCGCTTGTTGGTGAAGCAGTGCGTAATGGTGGCATGTGGTTTCTTGGCGTTGATGTCCGTTTCGCCCACATGCAGGAAGACCTGGTGTCCCACCGACTTTGCATAATCCTGCTTCACGTACGGTGCCTGCTGCGGCGGCTCGTCGTCGTAGCTCTCGGAATACTTCAGCCAGTGCTGGCTCATGCGCAGCAGTTGATCATCCTCGCGGTCGAAAGCGAACATCCACAACGTGAAGTCGGCTTCGGTGTCGATGAAGATGATGCGGTGGCTGTAGGGATGGTCAGGTGATTTCGGTTCAGTCATCACCACGTGCGCCTCGCGCACTTCCCAGCGTGCCTTGTTGGGAACCCAGAGATGAGGCCCGCCCACTTCCGGGTTGTCCTTCACGTTGATGGTAGCAAGCACCTTCCGTCGGCCGAGGTAGGTCCAGGTGTTCTCGAACACCTTGCCACCGAAGCCGTTCATGTCCTCGCGGATCATGTCCATGCCCATGAGTTCGCTGGTGCGCTCGGAGGCCAGCGTCCGTCGCGGTTTGCGTTGCGCCGGCATGTAGAGCCAGCCCGAGTCTTCGCGGGTGTGGTCCACATAGGTGATCTGCATGTCCTTGGCGCCGGCCATGTCGCGCGGCGAGCGGAACTCCATTACCCGCTTGGACTTCACTTCTTCATAGCCGGGCACCAGGCAACGTTCACCCAGGGCGTAGTTGGCGTTGTTGGAGATGTATTCCAGTTTGCGATCGAGCTTGCCGTTTTCACCCCGCAGCCAGGTCACCATGGGCATGTCGAAATCATGCTCACCCGGTCGCCACAGCATGTTCCAGATGGCTTTCTGTGCGGCTTGCGGGTCATCGGCTGCGATATCCGGGAAAGGCGTGCCACCTCCGGTGAATTCACGGAGCACACCCTGATCATCCAGGTGATGATCACCTTGCACGCCCTCACCCCAGCCCGGAGGTTTGGGATAGTGGGCGGTTTCGGCGATCTCCATCTCCATGCCATCGAAAAAGTAGTAGCCCCAGGCGGTGCGCGGGATGAGGGGTTCGAGCGCCTGGCGATCGGCCGACGTGACGGTGGTGCCAACCTTCAGTGCCATTTCAGAGGGCGCGTTGTCTATCCATTCGCGCAAGGCAAGGTAGCCCATATCGCCCTCGCCCGCGGCAATCACGGGAGTGATAGTGGTGACCATCAGCAAGGCTGAGGCGAGGCGCCGTGCGCTGCGAACGTGACTGGAATTGAACATGCTGGCGAAGTCTCGACTGGTGTGACCTATACCCCCCATGGTACCCAGCTCAACTGCTTGATCCAACCCGGTGCGAGGATGGCTCAGCCTTGTTCTTCGACAAAGGCCACGATTTGTCGGATTTCTCTGATCAAATCTTCGGGGGTGTGGGGCGGCAGGAATTCGCCCACCACACGTTGATCCGGGGCGACCAGCAGTATCGCGGGAGAGTGGTCAAACCAGTAGTCTCCGGAGTCATCCGTGGTCACGCGTGTGAAATCAGCAGCCACCTGCCGGGTCAGCAGATGGAGCGCTTCGGGCGCGCCTGTTGCGGCGCGGAAAGACGGGTCGAAATGCCGCACATACGTGCGGAGCACTTCGGGTGTATCGCGCGCGCCATCGACTGATATCAGGAACACCTGTGCGTGTTCATCGAAAGCTTGCAAGTCGCGTAGCCCCTTGCGCGCCTCTTTCAGTAGGGCGAGGGTCACGGGGCAGATATCCGGACAGTGGGTATAGCCGAAGAACAGCAGCGTCCATTTGTCGGCGAGCGATTTCTCGTCAAAAGGCTGGCCTTCTTCATCAGTGAGCGCAAAGGGCTCGAGCTTGGGCGGGTTGGGCCACAGGAATCCCGGCGCGTCCACCGGTGCAAGCCCCGGCTCGGTCGAAGCCGAGTAGTACCGGCCAAGACCGAAGGCCAGAACTGCGATCGCCAACATGGGCAGCACACGCTTCAGAAAAATCTTCATGGCGACAGTTCGCGCACAACGGCCTTGTTCGTGTCAGGAAAGACTTGCATCAGGAATCCATAGAGGCTGGAGTGGAGTCTGTCATCAGTTGGATGTCTGAACCACGCAGGCGCAGATCGAGCCGGCTCCCGGTGGACAGATCGAGACGATCCCCCAGATGGCGCGGCAAGGTCATGGCCAGCATCTCCGCACCGGCGTCCGGCGTGCTCAGGCTGAGCCGCACCCGGTCGCCGAGCATCAGGGCTTTCTCCACGCGCGCCGAGAGCGGATTGTCGAGACTGTCGACGCTGCTCTCGTGTTCGCGTTCCGCGCGTGCTGCGTTGAGCAGCACGCCCTCCGAGGGAATGCACCAGGCAACCCTTGCACCGGGAGGATATTCCGGTTGTCGCCGCACTCTGAGAGTTGTGGCATGCCAGCGCAGCTCCGTCCAGTCCGCCCGATGAATCAAGATCTGTCCTGTGAAGAGATTGCGCTGGCCCACCAGGCGCGCGACGTGTACCGAGTCCGGGCGACGGATGACAGACAGCGGAGGTCCCGACTGCAATGAGCAGCCTTGCGAGAGCAAGGTCATGCGGTCGGCAAGCATCACTGCCTCCTCCAGATCATGCGTGACGAGTATCACCGGCATCGCGAGTTCGCGACGCAACTCTGCCAGCTCGCCATAAAGCTTCTCGCGCGTTGCGCGATCCACGGCGGAGAAGGGCTCATCCAGCAGCAAGGCCCGGGGTTCGCGCGCCAGTGCGCGGGCGACCGCCACCCGCTGCTGCTGCCCCCCCGAGAGCTGGTGGGGTCGCCGGTGCTCAAGGCCTCCGAGGTTGACCTTGGAAAGCAGACGTGCAGCCCGTTCCCGCGCATGTGCCGTGCGTCGATCCGGCAGCGCTTCACGCACGTTGTCCAGGGCCGAGAGATGCGGAAAGAGCGCGTAATTCTGGAACACCATCCCGATGCGTCGCTCAGCCGTGGGCGTGGTGTGTCTTGCCCGGGTGTCCAGCCAGGTCTCGCCATTGCAGGTGATGCGTCCATCTGCCGGCGTGTGCAGGCCCGCGATGCAACGCAGGACGGTTGATTTTCCGCTGCCCGAGGGCCCGACCAGCGCGAGGATCTCGCCTGGCCCGCAGGTCAGGTCGACCGAAAGAGGTATCGGCGCCGACTGGCGCAGGGAAACCTCGAGACCCGTGCAGGGCTCAGTCATGGCGAGCAGGCCGCAGCACCCGGTTGAGGGCCATGTAAGACACAGCCATCGCGGCGAGAGCAATCGCGAGTAGTGCGGCGGACATCGTCGCGGCACCCGCCGTGTCGAAGGCCTGCACGCGATCATAAAGTGCGATGGCGAGTGTCCGCGTTTCGCCGGGAATGCTGCCGCCCACCATCAGCACCACACCAAACTCCCCCAGGGTATGCGCGAACGTCAGGACCGCCGCCGACAGGATGCCCGGCCAGGCCAGCGCCAGCTCGATTCGCCACAGTCGTCGCCACGCCGACATGCCGCAGCAGCGGGCGGCTTCCCGCACTTGAGGCGGAATGGATTCAAAGGCCCGCTGCATTGGCTGGATGGCAAAAGGCAGGTTGAAGAGCAGGGAGGCGATCAGCAGCCCATCAAAGGAAAACACCAGTTGCCGACCTGCCAGTGTGTGGTACCACTGGCCGAGCCAGGAGTTGCCACCCATGGCCACCAGCAGGTAGAAGCCGAGTACCGTGGGGGGTAGCACCAGAGGCAAGGCAAGGGCCGCCTCCACGAAGACCTTGCCGGGGAATTGCCGCCACGCGAGCAGGCGCCCCAGCCACACGCCAAGCGGCAGAAGTATCCCGAGCGTCGAGACCGCGAGCAGCAGTGAAAGATTGAGGGCGTTCCAATCCATACGGGTCAGTTCAGGGTGAGGCTGGTAATTCGAAACCGTGGCGCCGCAGGACGGCCTGCGCCTCCGGCCCGAGAAGGTAGGCATGGAAGCGACGCGCGGTGCGGCCGGCGGTCTTGAGCAGCACCATGCGCTGAATGAGCGGCGCATGGTCTGCTGCCGGCAGCAGAACAACCCGGGCGTTGGTATCCAAGCCGGGCGCGCGCGACAAAGACCATGCACTGATCCCCGCATCTACACTGCCGGAGAGCGCAAATTGCGCGGCCTGCGCCGCATTCTCGCCGAGGACCAGATGAGGCAGGAGAGCCTCCCACAAGCCTTTTTTGCGCAGAAGCGTTTCTGCCCGCTGGCCGTAGGGCGCGTGGACGGGATTGGGGAGCGCGAAACGGCGCAGCGCTCCCGCCTTCAGCGCGGCAGCAAGCCCTGCCAACTCGGCATCAGCTGCAACAGTGGAGTTGGCGGCGACGAAAAGGGCCAGGCGCCCATGCGCATAGATCTGCCCGTCATCCACGGTCAGGCCGGCCTGAGCGAGGCGCTGGACCAAGGTCTCGTCTGCGGAGAGAAAGAGTTCGAAGGGCGCACCCTGTTCAATCTGGCGCGCAAAGTTACCGGAGGAGCCAAAGGCCAGCCGGACACCCTCCCCGGTGGTGTGCTCGAAGGCAGCAGCCACCTCAGGCAACGCAAATTGCAGGTCGGCCGCGGCGGCCACCACGGGAACACGCGCCTCCACCGGGCCCATCGCGGCGAGCAGAAGAAGCGCCGGGAAGAACCAGAGGAGTTGAAGCGGGCGAAAAGTGCGCAGCGCGCGCGGACGCATCATGGCCGGATGCTAGCCAGCGTGCCGTGACCAGACAACGTAGCAGGCACGCGGGCCGTGCGAGCAGCGGGTGCAGGGGAATTGCTGTGCTGCAGAATAATCCTACGAACAAATCTCCAAAAACCCTTTACGCAATTGATTTGCTTCATTATTCAACCCGAATGCACTAAAGTGGAGCGTACGGGCGGTCCCATCAGGACGCCTTATTTCAATGAAGCATCAAGGAACATGAGCATGAACAAAACCGTTGCATTGGCCGCTGTGGTGGCGGCTGGCCTGGGCGTCTCGGGCACCGCCGTTGCCGAGGGCACGACCAGCAAGTATTTCGTGGAAGGCCTGGTCGGCGCGAGCCTGGCCGATTTCGATGACTACAACTTCCACAACCCGGACGCGATTGGGGCCGGCATCGTGACCAGCCCTGTGTCCGGGGACCGCATCCTGATGGGCAACATCGACGACTCCGACGAGTCCGTGGCAGCCAGCGCCGCCGTGGGCCTGACCATCAACCGCAACCTCGCGGTGAAGGCCAGCTACCACTACTTCGGCAACCTCGAAGCCCGTGGCTTCGCTGATTTTGTTGGAGGAGCCTCATTCAGTCAGGACCTGGATGTGGAAGCCCACGGCCTCACCGCCGGCCTGGTCGGGACCTGGGATCTCTCTCCCGCGATTTTCGTGGAAGGCCAGGCCGAACTCGGCATGGGCTTCATGAGCGCGGAGGGCGTGCAAGGTGCGAACTTTCCACCGGCCACCAACTTCCCCGATGGCGATGATGTGAACTTCATTGCCGGCATCGGCGGCGGCATCGGCTACCGCCTCGCCTCCAACATGGACATCATCGTGCGCGCGAGCTACTACGACCTTGGCGGCGTGGAAACGGATACAACCGGTAACCCGCCCCCGGCTGGCATGAACCCGAACGAGCGCCTGGAGAGCGATCTCGAGACCGTCACGGTGTCTGCCGGCGTCCGCTACCGCTTCTGATCCCGGCGTTCATCGCCGAGTAGTCCGCAGCCCTCCGGCGTCTTGCCGGAGGGCGCATCCCAGCACCGGGAGTCCGCAGGACTCCAATCCCGATCGCACTTAAAACGCGCGTTCGCAGCGCGTGAGCCCCGCGTGCGCCTGCTACTGGCGCTCCAGGCGCACGGTCTGCAACAGGTGCTGGGCTGCGTCCATGTTGTAGCCGAGCACTTCCAGCACATGCCCGCTCAGCTGCAGAGCTGCTTCGAGCGTCTCCGGCACCACCTCCACCGCGCCGTGTTCGCGCAGGACCGCGGCATGCTGCTCATCCCTTGCGCGCGCCAGCACGGGCAGCCCGGGCTGCGTGCGGCTGATGCGGGCGACCATGTCGGCGGCCATATCCGGATCATCAAGCGTGATGACGACTGCCATCGCATCCTGGGTGAGCTTGCCAGGTAGCAAATCAGGATGGGCAGCGTCGCCGTAATACACGCTGGCGCCCCGCGCGGACAGTGTTCTGACCCGAGCGGCATCGCGATCAAGGGCAAGGTAGGGAATGCGCTCGCGATCGAGGATTTCGCCCAGCAACTGGCCCACGCGACCAAAGCCGGCAATCACCACGTGTCCCGACAGGCTTGGCAGTTCATCGGGGGTCGTTTCCGTACCATCCTCCGTCGGGTCCAGCCGCGATCCGAACCAGCGGCCGAGACGCGCGACCGCCGGCGCAGCCAACATGCTGAAGCCCACGACAATCAGCATGAACTGACCCACGCCCTGCGGGAGCAGTCCGCGCGTCAGTGCGATCCCGACGACGATGAAGGCGAACTCTCCTCCTTGCCCAAGCAGGAAGCCGGCCTCTACTGCGGTGGGCCACCGCACACCGAAAAGGCGTACTGCTCCCGTTGCCAGCAGGATCTTGATCAGGAAAAGCCCCAGGATGGACAGCGGCACCCAGACGGGATCCGCGGCCAGCGCCCGCAAATCAATGCCCATGCCGACAGACAGGAAAAACAGGCTGATCAGCAGCCCCTTGAAGGGCTCTATCGTGACTTCCACCTGATGCCGGTAAGCGGTTTCAGCGAGCAGCAATCCAGCCAGAAACGCCCCCAGCGCGAGTGAGAGGCCGGCCACCCAGGTCAGCGCAGCCGTCCCGAGGGTGACAAGCACGGTCAGCGCCATGAAGGCGTCTGTCTGGTGGGCGGCGGATACGCGATGGAAGAGCGGCTGCACCAGACGCTTGCCAAGCACTGCAATCACACTGACCGCGATGGCTGCCTTGCCTGCAGCGATCAGCAAGGCTTGCGCCAGCGCCATGCCGCTTTCTCCCCCGACATGGTCCACCAACACCAACAGGGGCACGACCATCAGGTCCTGCATCAGCAACACGGCAAAAGCCACACGGCCTACCGGCGTCGCGATGGCGTGACGCTCTGCCAGTAACTGCATCACGATGGCCGTGGACGACAGCGCAAGCGAGAGGCCGAGCACCATGGCGGCAGCGCCGGTGTTGCCAAAGGCATAAGCCAGTGCGCCGATGGCGGCGGCGGTCAGCAGGATCTGGACGTTGCCGAGACCGAACACCCAGCGCCGTAGCGACCAGAGTCTGGAGATCGACATCTCCAGACCCAGGGTGAAGAGCAGGAACACCACACCGAATTCCGCGATGGCGCGCGTGCCCTCGAGATCGGTGATGGTGAAATGTTGAAGCGGTGAATCCGGAGCAATCAGACTGCCAAGACCATGAGGGCCTATGGCCGCGCCCACGATGAGGAAGGCCAGCACCTGGCTCAGATGGAATCGTCGTGCCAGCGGGATCAGGATTCCCGCGATGGCGCAGAAGAGCAACAGCTCACCGAGCAAGGGCAACGCCGCATGGGCGGCCGGCTCGGTGGCTGAAGTCACGACTATCCTTTCTTCAATGCTCCCGCAGCAGCCACTCCACGATGGTTTCGGCCGCGTCTTCGGCAGAGAGCCTGGTTGTGTCTATCCTGATTTCCGGATTCTCCGGGGCCTCGTAGGGCGAATCAATGCCCGTGAAATGTTTCAACTCACCTGCACGCGCCTTGCGGTAAAGCCCCTTCACATCCCGACGCTCCGCTTCCACAAGCGGCGTATCCACATGCACCTCGATGAAATCCCCAGGTGCAAAGAGCGCGCGCACCATGTCGCGCTCCGCCCGGAACGGCGAGATGAATGCCGTCAGCACGATCAGCCCGGCATCGGTCATGAGCTTCGCTACCTCACCCACCCTGCGGATGTTCTCCACCCGATCCTCATCCGTGAAACCGAGATCACGGTTGAGCCCGTGGCGGATATTGTCTCCGTCCAGCAGGAAACTGTGCTTGCCGAGCGCGAAGAGCTTTTTCTCCACCAGATTGGCGATGGTCGATTTGCCGGCTCCGGACAAACCGGTAAACCACAACAGACGAGGCTGCTGATGCTTCTGCCCGGCATGTGCCTCACGGGTGATCTCCAGCGCCTGCCAGTGCACATTCTGACTGCGCCGTAGCGCGAAGCTGAGCATGCCGGCGGCCACGGTGCTGTTGGTGAACTTGTCGATGAGGATGAAACCGCCGAGATCCCGGCTCAATTCATAGGGCTCGAAGACAATGGATTTGTCGACCGACAAGGTCACCACGCCGATGGCGTTCAGCTCCAGGGTCTTCGCCGCGAGGTGCTCCATGGTGTTCACGTTCACCTGGTAGCGCGGGGCGTGGATCTGCGCTGTGACCGTCTGGGTGCCGATCTTCAACCAGTAGGGCCGCCCGGGCATGAGGGCTTCATCCGACATCCACACCAGTGTGGCTTCGAACTGATCTGCCACTTCAGCGGGGTCATCTGCGATCACGATCACATCCCCGCGCGAGCAATCCACCTCGTCTTCGAGCGTGAGGGTGACCGATTGTCCGGCCACAGCCTCGGGCAGATCGCCGTCGAGCGTCACGATGCGGGCCACGGTGCTTACCCGGCCGGAAGGCAGGATGCGCACCGCATCGCCGGGCCGTACCCGCCCCGTGGCGATCATGCCGGCAAAGCCCCTGAAATCGAGATTAGGCCGGCTCACCCACTGCACTGGCAAACGAAAGGACCGCGCTTGATCGGCGGCCACATCCACCTCGACCGTTTCCAGATGCTCCATGAGCGTCACGCCCTGATACCACGGCATGTGCGCGGAGGAGGCGGTGACGTTGTCTCCCATGTAGCCGGAAATGGGGATGGCAGTGAAGCCCGTGATACCGATTGACGCGGCAAACGCCGTGTAATCCTCCACGATGCTGTTGAAAACGGCCTCGTCATAGCCCACGAGATCCATCTTGTTCACTGCGAGCACCAGATTGCGGATCCCGATCAGATGCGCGAGATAACTGTGCCGGCGCGTCTGCGTGAGCACGCCCTTGCGGGCATCGATGAGAATCACCGCGAGGTCGGCGGTGGAGGCACCCGTCACCATGTTTCGCGTGTACTGCTCGTGACCCGGTGTATCCGCCACGATGAACTTGCGCTTGTCCGTCGCAAAAAACCTGTAGGCGACATCGATGGTGATGCCCTGCTCGCGCTCGGCCGCAAGGCCATCCACCAGGAGTGCAAAATCGATGTTCTGGCCCTGGGTGCCTACACGCTTTGAGTCCTCCTCGAGGGCGGCCAGTTGGTCCTCGAAGATCATCTTCGAGTCATACAACAGGCGCCCGATGAGCGTCGACTTGCCATCATCCACGGAGCCGCAGGTGATGAAGCGCAACAGCGATTTGTGCTGGTGTTGGAGCAGATAGGCGTCGATGTCCTCGGCGATCAGCTCATGTGCACGGTAGGACGAGTCCCGATTCACGGCATTCATCAGAAATAACCCTCCTGCTTCTTCTTCTCCATGCTTGCCGCCTGATCGTGATCTATCGCCCGGCCCTGGCGCTCCGACGTAGTCGTGAGCAAGGTTTCCTGGATGACTTCCGTCAGCGTGGTGGCGTTGCTCTCAACTGCACCGGTGAGCGGGTAGCAGCCCAGCGTGCGAAAGCGCACGGAGCGCATCACAGGCTCTTCGCCCGGCGCCAGCGGGAAACGCTCATCATCCACCATCAGCAGCAGACCATCGCGATACACCGTGGGTCTTGGCGCGGCGAGGTAAAGCGGCACGATGGGAATGTTTTCGAGATGGATGTACTGCCAGATGTCGAGCTCGGTCCAGTTGGAGATCGGGAACACCCGGATGCTCTCGCCCTTGCGCTTGCGTGCGTTGTAGAGGCGCCAGAGCTCCGGCCGCTGGTTCTTGGGGTCCCAACGGTGGTTGGCCGAGCGGAAGGAAAAGATGCGTTCCTTGGCGCGACTCTTTTCCTCATCACGGCGGGCGCCGCCGAACGCTGCGTCAAAGCCGTGCAGATCGAGGGCCTGCTTCAGGCCTTCTGTCTTCCACATGTCGGTATGCAACGGTCCGTGATCGAAAGGATTGATGC
>JBDLQR010000404.1:0-3171 GCA_039800485.1 Pseudomonadota bacterium | reverse complement strand
GTGCGGGTCGAGGTGCGCGGAGGGGGTGCTGACGCTCTTTCCGTCGCCGATGACGGGCACGGCATCGCGCATGACGAACTGGCGCTGGCCCTGACCCGTCACTGTACGAGCAAGATCAGGCGGACCGAGGATCTGTCTGCCATCCTGTCCCTGGGATTCAGAGGGGAAGCGCTGGCGAGCATCGCTGCCGCCGCGGAGGTGAGCGTGACCTCTCGCGTGCCGGACCACAGTCATGCCTGGGCGATGCACACGCAGCCTGGTCAGGCCATGCCCGAGCCCGTGCCGGCCAGCCGGTCACAGGGAACGACGGTGACGGTGCGCAAGCTCTTTGCCACTCTGCCCGCGCGTCGTCAATTCCTGCGCCGGGCAACGACCGAGTCGCTCGTCATCCAGCAGCTTCTGCGCGGCCTCGCGTTCTGCGTGCCAGCCGTTGGTTTCAGTCTCACCTTTGAAGACCGCCGACAGTGGCAGGCCGTCGCCGCACGCGATGAGCGCTCCGCAGCCCAGCGCTGGAGAGCGGTGTTTGGTGCGGAGTTCGCGCGTGAAGCACGATTCATCGAACGCATGGCCGGCGACATGCGCGTCTACGGGTGGATAGGGCCACCTGAATTTGCCCGTGCCCAGTCTGATCTCCAGTTTCTTGCGGTCAATGGCAGGCTGGTACGGGACCGCCAACTGGCCCACGGCATTCGCATGGCATTCGGCGACAGCCTGCCTGCCGGCCGCCATCCCGGTTTCGCTCTGCATCTCGAGCTGCCGCCCTCGGAAGTGGATGTGAATGTGCACCCCGGCAAGACCGAGGTCCGGTTCAGGCATCTGCGGGAAGTGCATGACCTGTTTTTTTCTGCCACACGCGAGGCGTTGACCGGCGCTGCAGGGGCCATCACCCAGTCCGCCACGACCGTGGCTGTGAGCCCGGCCCGGGTGGTGAGCTCCCCTCCAGTTCACGCGTATCCGGTATCCCGCGGCTTGGTTGACGGCGATGATTTGTCCGATGGTGGCCTGACGCTCAAGTCCGTCGCCTCGCAGCTTGAAGACCGCCCGCTTGGCCCGCGTACGGGACCCGTGCTCATCGGAGGGCGTTATCTGCCGGTGGTCGAAAATGGAGGGGCGCTCTGCATCCACGATCTCGTGGCGCTGATCGAGTCAGCCTTGGACCTCGAGGGCGTTGTTCCCCGCCAGGTGTTGACCTTCCCTGTGCGGGTGCCAGCACCACCGGGCCCCACCGCGGGGCTGCTGCTGGCCGACCTGCTGAGGTTCGAGGTGGAGTTCGCCCCGATCGGGCCCACCACCTGGGTGCTGCGCGCGTTGCCGGGCTGGTTGCCGGCAGTGGATGCAGAGGCGCTGGTCCGGGAGCTGATGCAGGAGGGTACGTTCCCCGCGGATGCCCGCGCGGCACTGGCACGCGCCATCGCGCGTGCGCTTGATCTTCCCGCGAAGGTGGAAACGCGTGGCGCCTGGCTGGAGGCGTGGACACAGCCTCTCACGGGACTCGATCTCGCAGCATTTACCTCGCGTCCCTCTGCGGAGGAGCTCGCCGCACTGTTCCCGCGGCAACGGCGAGAACCCTGACCCCACCTGAGGCAATGCGGCCGATGAATGAGATTCCCGTCGTCATGCTCATGGGGCCCACCGGCGCTGGCAAAAGTGCTGCAGCCTTGGAACTGGCGCGGGAGTTCGGTTGCGAGATCGTGAATGTCGATTCCGCGCAGGTCTATCGCGGCATGGACATCGGCACGGCGAAGGCCAGTCCTGTGGAACGGCAGGCTGTGCCACACCATCTGCTCGACCTCTGCGATCCTGCGGACGCCTACTCCGCGGCCCGTTTCCGGGCGGATGCACTGGCGGTCATCGATGACATCCGCGCTCGGCAGCGCATTCCTTTGCTGGTGGGGGGGACGGGTCTGTATTTCACGGCGCTGCTTCAGGGTCTCTCGGACCTGCCGGCTGCTGATCCCCTTATTCGGGCCGGCTTGCGCGCCGAGCTGGAGGCTTTCGGCAGTCAGGTCCTGCATGCGCGTCTCACGCAGGTGGACCCGCAGACTGCCGCACGCCTCCACCCCAATGACCCGCAACGCATCCTCCGGGCCCTGGAAGTCCACGCCCAGACCGGCCAGCCCATGAGTGCGTTGCTGGCGGACCCGGCGAAGTCGGCACCCCCTTTTCCGACCGTGGCCTGGGTACTTGCTCCAGTCACGCGCGAGAATTTGCATGCGCGACTCGCGCAGCGCTTCCACGCAATGCTGGAGCGCGGGTTCATCAACGAAGTGGCGGGCCTGTGGTCGCGGGGCGATCTCACTGCAGACATGCCAGCCCTGAGGGCAGTGGGTTACCGCGCCGTATGGCAGTACCTGGAGGGGCAAACTGCCTATGCCGAGATGGTAGAGCAGGCCATTGCTGCCACCCGCCAGCTGGCCAAACGTCAATTCACATGGTTCAGAGGCATGACCGAAGTCTGCTGGTGGAACAGCGATGAAGCGGGGCTGAACGGGCGCCTGCGACAGGCTTTTGCGAAGTTGCTTTAAGGCATCTTTCCAGCGCGCTTTTGTGGACTATACTCGGAACCTGGCACTGAGGATTCAGTGGCCAGTCCGGGGGCATGGCGCAGGTGCTGCGGCCACGCCCGATTTGTCGCCCGGTGGCAAGACGCCACCCGTGAAGCGATGCAGGTCCGGTACACCTTATAACAACAAGGAGAAACTCCGTGAGCAAAGGGCAATCACTGCAGGAGCCTTACCTCAATGCCTTGCGCAAGGAACGCATCCCCGTATCGATTTATCTGGTCAACGGCATCAAGCTGCAAGGCCAGATCGAATCCTTCGACCAGTTCGTGATCCTGCTGAAAAACTCGGTCAGCCAGATGGTTTACAAGCACGCCATCTCCACCGTTGTGCCGGCCCGCAACGTCAAGTTGCCGCGCGCCGATGGTGAGCCGGAGGATGAGGAATAAGCACTCTCCACCACGGGACTTCCGCGCTTGCTTGACCGCCCTGATGGTGGCGAGCGCGCGATACTCGTCCACGTAGAACTGGCCCCGCCAGCTGCGGCGGGTGATCCCCTCGAATTTCTCGAGCTCGCCCGCTCGGCCGGCGTCGACCCGGTGGCTGCCGTGCATGCCCGGCGGGACAGGCCCGATCCTCGCTACTTCGTGGGGGAGGGCAAGGCGCGCGA
>JBDLQR010000403.1:0-3351 GCA_039800485.1 Pseudomonadota bacterium | reverse complement strand
CGCCCACAGCGCACCTGATAGAGCGGGAGATCCTCGATGATGCGTTCCAGATGCATGCCGAGAATCCGGGTATAGAAATCAAGAGTCCGCGTGATATCCGATACGCGCAGCACGATGTGATCGAGTCCATGGTAGGAGATGGGATGATCGCGCATGTGAGCATTCTGCCAGTGACAGGGTGTTCCATGGTGAGGATGTCTGCAATGAAGATCAATCGACATCCAGAACCCGCGCACAAGGCTGCTATCCTTTGCCAAGTCCCGTTGCACCGCTGAAATGTCCTCGATCATGAAAAAAGATGACCCACGCCCGCTCATTCTGCATGTGCTGCACGCTCTGCATATCGGCGGCATGGAGAACGGGCTGGTCAATCTGGTCAACCATCTGCCGGCCACTGACTATCGTCACGCCATTGTCTGCATAGAAGACTACTCGCCGTCCTTTGCCGCCCGCATCACGCGGCCGGAAGTGTCTCTCACCGCCTTGCATCGCAGCCGGATTGGTGTCTGGCGCATGCGGCGGGCGCTGTATGCGCTGATTCGCGAAATGCGTCCGTCCCTCGTGCACACACGCAATCTTTCCGGACTGGATGCCCTGCTGCCCGCGCGCCTGGCAGGCGTACCCTGCATGCACAGCGAACACGGATGGGATGTGGATAACCTGCGTGGCCAGGCTTTCAAGCCGCGCCTGCTGCGCAGGCTGCACCGCCCGCTGGTCGCACATTACATCGCTGTGTCGAACGACCTCGGGCGCTACCTCACGCAGGCGTTAGGTGTCCCGCAGGAAGACGTAAGCTGCATCCACAATGGCGTGGATACCGGGCGTTTCCATCCAGCACCTGCTCCTGAACGTACCCTGTTGCCGGAAGCCTTTCGCGATCCTGCACGGATGATCATCGGAACTGTGGGTCGGCTGCAGGCAGTGAAGGATCAGGCGACCCTTCTGCGTGCCTTTGCCGCACTGTTGGCCGAGCACCCAGGTGCGCCGCCGGCGCTGGTGATCGCAGGAGAAGGTCCTTTGGAGGCAGATCTCAAGGCGCTGGCCGTATCCCTCGGTGTGGAACCACACGTGTGGTTCGCAGGCCCGAGTGATCGCATTCCCGAGCTTCTGCGGGGCCTGGATGTCTTTGTGCTGCCCTCGCTCAACGAGGGGATCTCCAACACCTTGCTCGAAGCCATGGCGAGTGGGCTTCCGGTGCTTGCCACGCAAGTTGGGGGGAATGTGGAACTTGTGAAGGAGGATACCGAAGGGCGTTTTTTTGCACCGGGCGATGTGCCGCGCCTGAGCAACATGCTCGCGGCTTACCTGCATTCTCCAGACCTGCGGCATCGGCACGGGCAAGCAGCGCGCCTGCGGGTCGAGCGCCAGTTCAGTCTGGCGGCGATGATGGGCGCCTATTCGAACGTGTACGCGCGGGTACTGCAGCGGGCCTGAAGCCTGCCACTGCGCGTGTCAGCAAGACGCGATCAACCAGCACATTGTTGTAACGCAGGCCGGCGTAAAGACGTGTGATGTGATCGACCTGTGCCGCGAGATCAGGCCGTGCCTCGCTTACCCGACGCGCATAATCGAACGGCCCCTCATGCGCTTCGCGCGGCAGATTCAAAGCCGCCAGCCTCGCGCAGAAGCGTCGATAGTCCCGGAGCACTTGATCCGCTGGTTGTCTTTCCCGGCGGGTAAAAACGGCGAGCATCAACACCATCGCAGTCACTGCCAGTGCAAGTGCTGTGGTCATGCCGGTGAGATCCGCTTCTCCAAAACCGAGCATGGACAGCAGCTCAAGCTGCCGCTGCGGGGTATAGCCCAGCACCCATTGCGACCACTGATAGTTCACCGCATCCCACGCCGCGCGCAGGCTCCTCAAGGTACGCAGTGCAGTTTCGTTGGCTTCGAAGATCGGCAGCGGTGCATCGGCACCTGCAATTGCGTCTATCCCCAGTGAAAGACGCGACGGTGCGACCACGGCCGTCGGATCCACGCGCACCCAGCCTTCCTGCGGCAGATGGACTTCGGCCCAGGCATGGGCATCGCGCTGCCGAATCATGAAATAGTCGCTCAGGTTGTTGAATTCGCCACCCTGATATCCGGTGACTATGCGCGCCGGCACGCCGGCGGCGCGCATCAACACCACGAAGCTCGCTGCAAAGTGCTCGCAAAAGCCTTCGCGTGTATCAAAAAGAAAACCGTCGATGGGATCCCCGGGCAGTGCTGCCGGCAGCAAGGTATAAGAAAAGTCCTCGCGATAGAACGCAAGTGCACGCTCCACAATCGCGCGTGGGGTATCGCTCTGCGCTCGCCATTCTTCGGCCAGCGCACGGGTGCGGGGATGGCCTGCCGCAGGCAGCTGCAAGGCTGCGGCGCGCTCGGCCTGCGTAATCCCCATCAGGCGGTAGGTGGTCGCGGATTCAAGTGCATAACGCAGCCGTTTGCGCACCGGCATTGTTGCCTGCAAGCTCATGTCGGGCCCGCTGCGCCCGACCGTTCCTGCAGCGACCACGGCATCGAGGCCAATCAACCAGGTTTCGTCCGTCGGCTCGAGCAGGATGGTGTAGCGATAGCGCTCAGCCAGTTCCTCTACCGGGTGAGCTGCGCCCTGCGCAACCGCGCCGGCCCGCCAGGTCCGGCCATCCGTTTGCCATAGCACGGGTCCTCGCCAGTACAGATCCGCTGCCCGCGGCACTCTGTCGCCAAAATCCACGCGGAAGGCAATCTCATCACTGGCGCCAAGGCGCGTAATCTCGCCCAGTGTAAGCGTGTCACTGAGACCAGTGACCGCATCGTATGCATCGCGCGGCAGGCCAAACAGTGGGCCCGGAATCCTGGGATAAAGTACAAAGGCGACCAGCATGATGGGCACGGACTGCAGCACCATGCGCCCCCCTAGCCGCAGACACTCCGGCCCGGAGAAGGCCGTTGGCGAAGTATTGAAGCGGATGAGCGTGGCCGTGATGAGCACCACTACGCCCAGCATATAGACCGCCGTGAACACGGTCTGCGAGTAGAAGAAATTGGTCACTACCAGAAAGTAGGCGAGGAACGTGACGATGTAGAAATCCCGCGTGGACTGCAGCTCGATGAGCTTGAGTCCCATCAGCGTCGCAAGCAGGGCCACACCCGCATCGCGCCCGATCTGCCCGCGATAGGCGATATACACGGCAAGAAAGGCCGCCAGAGCCAGAAACTGTTTCAGCCACCAGAGGGCTTTGTGCCGGCGATCCGGCAAGGGCAGGTACTGCGCGCTCGCGAGCATGCGCCAGCCTGCGAGCACCACAAAGCAGGCTGTGATACCGGGGGAGAGCCGTGGCACATGCGGCGCCAATGCTGCGACCAGACTGGCGAGGCACCACCACA
>JBDLQR010000402.1:0-19348 GCA_039800485.1 Pseudomonadota bacterium | reverse complement strand
CGGTGGAGCGGAAGAACGTATACCCCAAGGTCAGGGATTCAATATTCTTCGGTAATCTGGGATCCACGATGAAGCGGACCGGCATCTGGCGGGTCTCCCCGGCCGCCAGTTTCTGCTCGGTGAAGCAGAAGCATTCTGTTTTGCTGAAATAACGCGCGGCTTCGTTGGGCGCCACGCTGGGCACAGCCTGGCCAATGGAAGCCTCGCTTGCGCGGTTGGTGACCTCGAACATGACTTCCATCTGTTCGCCCGGATTCACTTCCACGCGACTGACCAAGGGCTTGAAGCTCCACTGGAATCCGGAATTCACATTGGTGACAAATTCCACCGTGACCAGGCGCGAAGGATCTGGCGTCATGCTTTCCGCCTGCGCGGAACTCATGCGGCCGGTCTTGCCATTGAGACCCGTGACCTCACAGAACACGTCGTAGAGCGGGACCAGCAGGTAGCCGAATCCGAACATCGCCACGACAACCACGACCAAGCGCCTCACGAGGCGACTGGTCGCGTGCTGCTGGGTCTGGGTATTCATGCTCAGATCAGGTGCTTGAACATGAACACCGCGTAGAACCCCAGCACCACGACACCGAGGACCACGGCCGTGCGCCGGGCGCGCTGGCGCTGACGCAGGTGTGTCGCTGGGTCGGTCACGGCGGGGTTCCGCGCTTCAGTTGCTGTACTCAATCAACGAGGGCGGCTGTCAGCGATAGCCGCCATCGATGGTCGCCGGAGCTGGCGGCGTGGAGAAGCTGTGGTACGGGGGCGGGGACGGCAAGGTCCACTCGAGTCCCCGAGCACCCTCCCAGACCTGGTCGCTGGCCTTGGCACCGCCGCGGGCGCACTTGACGATCACGGCAAGGAACAAGAGCTGAGAGAGGCCGAACGCAAATCCACCGAGGCTCGAGACCATGTTCCAGTCCGCGAACTGCACGGCATAGTCCGGAATCCGGCGCGGCATGCCTGCAAGACCCAGGAAGTGCTGCGGGAAGAACAGCACGTTGACCGAGATGGTCGACAGCCAGAAGTGCAGCTTGCCAAGGGTCTCGTCGTACATGTGCCCGGTCCACTTCGGCAGCCAGAAGTAAGTTCCGGCCATCAGCGCAAAGACGGCGCCGGTCACCAGCACGTAGTGGAAGTGTGCCACCACGAAATAGGTGTCGTGATACTGGAAGTCGACAGGGGTGATGCCCAGCATGAGGCCGGAGAAACCACCAATGGTGAACAGCACCACGAAGCCGATGGCAAAGAGCATGGGGGTTTCGAAGGTCATCGAGCTCTGCCACATCGTGGCCACCCAGTTGAAAACCTTCACGCCGGTCGGCACGGCAATGAGGATGGTGGCGTACATGAAGAAGAGCTCACCCGCCAATGGCATGCCCACCGTGAACATGTGGTGCGCCCACACGATGAAGGAAAGGAAGGCGATGGATGCCGAGGCATACACCATCGAGCTGTAGCCGAAGAGGGGCTTGCGCGCGAAGGTGGGGATGATGGCGGACACGATGCCGAACGCCGGCAGAATCAGGATGTACACCTCGGGATGGCCGAAGAACCAGAAGATGTGCTGGAACATCACCGGGTCGCCACCGCCGGCCGCGCTGAAGAACGCCGTGCCGAAGAACTTGTCGGTGAGCAGCATGGTCACCGCGCCGGCCAGCACGGGGATGGACGCGATCAGCAGGAAGGCTGTGATGATCCAGGTCCATACGAACAGCGGCAGCTTCATCAGTGTCATGCCGGGTGCGCGCAAGTTGAACACCGTGGCAATGATGTTGATGGCCCCGGCGACCGAAGAAGCGCCCATGAAGTGCACGGCGAAGATCAGGAAGGGGAACGCCGCACCGGTCTGCAGGACGAGCGGCGGGTACATGGTCCACCCGCCGGCCGGTGCGCCGCCTGGCAGGAAGAGCGTCATCAGCAACAGCGAGAATGCGAAGGGCAGAATCCAGAAGCTCCAGTTGTTCAGTCGGGGCAAGGCCATGTCCGGCGCCCCGATCATCATCGGGATCATCCAGTTGGCGAAGCCTGTCCAGGCCGGCATGACCGCGCCGAAAATCATGACCAGCGCATGCATGGTGGTCATGCTGTTGAAGAACTGCGGGTCAACCCACTGCAACCCCGGCTGGAAGAGTTCGAGGCGGATGACCATGGCCATGGCCCCGCCCACGAAGAACATCATCAGGGAGAACACGAGGTACATCGTGCCGATGTCCTTGTGATTCGTGGTGGTCAGCCAGCGCATGATGCCCGAGGGGTGATGGGCGTCGTGGTGGTCGTGATGAACAGCTGCGTCACTCATTGGCAGTTCCTCGTTCGATGCTGATTTCTTGGCGCTTGGGCGTGCGGCGTTACTTGGTGGCCGCCACGGTCACTGGTGCGGCCTGTACGACACCTGCGGTAGCGGTCTTGCGGGCGGCGAGCCACTTCTGGAATTCCTCCTCGGAGACTGCGCGGACCACCACGGGCATGAAGCCGTGGTCCTTGCCGCAGAGTTCCGTGCACTGGCCGCGATAGACGCCTTCCTTCTTGATGGTTGCCCAGGACTCATTGATGAAGCCCGGGATCGCATCGCGCTTCCAGCCGAGAGCGGGCACCCACCAGGCGTGGATCACATCTGCCGCCGTAGTAAGGAAGCGAATCTTCTTGTTCACGGGAAGAACGATTTCGTTGTCTACGTCGAGCAGGTAATTGTCCACGCCCTCCGGCTTGACGCCGGAGCCGAGCTGGCGCGCCTTGTTACTGGCATCTCCAAGCGTGCTGAAGAAGGCCACGTCCTCGCCCAGGTATTCGTATTGCCATTTCCACTGGTAGCCGGTGACCTTGATGGTCAAATCGGATTTGCTCACGTCCTCCATCATGACCAGTGCCTTCGTGGCGGGCACTGCCATGACTATGAGGATGATGAACGGCACTACGGTCCAGAGCACTTCCACCGTGGTGCTTTCATGCCATTGCGCGGCCACTGCGCCGTTCGATTTGCGGAACTTCAGGATGGAATAGAAGATGGCTCCGAACACGCCAACACCAATGGCCACGCAGACCCAGAGGATCATCATGTGCAGGTCATAGACGGTTTCGCTGTAGGGCGTGACGCCCCGGGTGAGGTTGAGCTGGTCCCAGGCGGCGTTGGCGAATCCGGGCAACATCAACAGAAGTCCTGCGCTGAGCGCGGCAAGACGGCCTGGTCTTTTCATCAATCTCATCATGCTATGGCTCTCCACAAGCTCCCAAACAGGTGCAGAAACTTACGCTAGTCTGCGCATTCTAACGGCTTTTCGTGATGGCGTTAATCAGCGTTCGTGCGAGGTCCTCTCGTTCCCCGTCGGTCAGGAAGTGCCCGATGGTCACCTCTCGGCCATGGGATGCGAAACACAGTCGCGAGGGATGCCATCGATTGGGCGAGGGCCGCAACTCGATGCGCACCCAGGTCTGCTCGAAGCAATGAACCTCCTCCGGCCCATCGCGACCCTTTTCGATGATGACCTGGGAGCCTTCCAGCCTGACGACCTCGCGATGACGTCCGGTGAGATTGACCCAGTAAAAGGCTCCCCACAGCAACGCGATTTCCAGACCTGCGAACGGCAGGACCAGTGGTGCGCCATGAAACGCGGACAGGACGCCGCTGGCGGCGGGAATCAGGCTCAGCAACCATAGCCACCGGCGCGCCTCGGGCCAGGTCAAGGAGCGCTGTGGCTTGATGATCCAGGTTCTCGCGATGGCGGGCTCGGCGTGCACGGGATTTCTCTCGTACTCAGGCTGTGGGCTGGCGGTAATCCTCTAGTGCAGTTGCAGCATCCGTCAACCCTGCGGCGAGCCGGGTCATCGGTGCGACTTCCTGCCAGGCGAGCTGCGCGAGACAGGGCGCGGCGAGACGTTGTTCCAGGGCCATGATGGTCTCTGTCGCGTAAACGTAGGAAGGATCAACGACGTTTGCGATCCACCCCGCAAGAATGCAACCCGAATGCTGAATGGATTCGGCCGTCAGCAGTGCATGGTTCAAGGCGCCCAAACGCACGCCAACCACCATCAGCACGGGCAGATTCCAGCGTTTGGGCAGGTCGGACAGTTGCAGCGCGGGACCAAGGGGAATCTGCCAGCCGCCTACGCCCTCCACCAATACGATGTCTGCTCGGGCAGCCAGGTCGCGGTAAGCGTTGTCCAGCGTTGCCCATTCGATGGTGCGGCCCTCGCGGGCAGCGGCAATATGGGGGGCTGTGGGGGCTTTGAAGAGGCAGGGATTCACGCTCCCTGGCGGCATACCTGGAGTGGAAGCGGCCAGCAGAGCCTCGACATCTTCATTGCGCCCATCCTCTGCCGTTCCTGCGGCGATGGGTTTCATCCCTGCCGCACGGAGACCCTTGGCCTGCAACGCCAGCAACAGCGCCGAAGTGACGGCGGTTTTTCCGCAACCCGTATCCGTGCCCGTGATGAAGAAATTCATGCTTTGCGCAACCCCAGCTTGTGGAAGGGAAACGTGGCGACAGTGCTCCCGTCCTGAGGGCGCGTGCTTTGCTCGGGAACCCAGGCGTGTCCCGTGACGATCTCATAGGTGGCCGGAAGCAATCCGTCGCGGCGCCAGTTTTCGTAGGCCGCCGCGAGCACCTGCAGTTGACCCGAGCCGCGCAGGCCCTTGCGACGACCGGGGTGGCTGTTCACCGCGCCCGTGGCACGAAGATCTGCGAGCAGGCCGGAAAGTTCCGGATAAGTCACACAAAGGTTGTCGCGCTCCATCACCGGTGAGGCAAAACCGGCCCGGATGAGCGCATCGCCGACATCATGCATGTCCATGAACAGGTGGACATGGGGCATGTCGTCAATGCTCGCCCACGCGGCGCGCAATTCCTGCAAGGTGGACGGACCGACGGTGGAGAAAATCAGCAACCCTCGCGGCTTGAGCACGCGTCTGCACTCGGCAAGCACAGCGTCCGTATCCGCACACCAGTGCAGGGCAAGATTGGAGTGGATGAGGTCAACCGACTGGTCTTTCAATCCAGTGCGCGCCGCATCTGCGCATAGATAGCGGCTGCGCGAAAACCACCGCCGTCGGCGCGTTCTGGCTTTGGTCAGCATTTCGCATACGGGATCCAGCAGCAGAATGGTCGCTTTTGGATAGCGCGCTTCCAGCGCACGCGCAGCGTCTCCGGTGCCTGCACCGAGATCCAGTACGAGCGCCGGCGCAAGCTGCATCAGGTCCAGCCTGGACAGCAGACGCGCTGCCACCTCCCGCTGCAGGAACGCATGCGCATCGTAGGTCTCGACTGCGCGTGCATGCCTGCGGCGCACCGCGCTGGTTTCCGGAGCATGGAGACGAAAGTCCGTCATGCCGAGTGCGCAAAAGCTGTTCGATGTGTCACGAGTCCCTCGACCAGACGCTCTATCTGGGCTTTGTCATGCGCGGCGCTGAGACAGATGCGCAAGCGTGCGGTGCCCGCAGGTACAGTCGGAGGTCTGATCGCGCGGACATAGAGGCCTTGGTTGCGCAGGCCGGCCGCCACTTGCAGCGCACGCTCACCCTCTCCTACCAGCATGGGCTGAATGGGTGTATCTCCCCCGGGTTGAGGCAAGCCCGCCTGGGCGAGGCAGCGCTTGAAGTGAAGAATGTTTTCAAACAGTTTGGGCCGCGGTGATTCCGGGCCCAGCAGAAGCTCCAAAGCCTTGGCGGTGGCATGCATCAGCGCCGGTGAGGGTGCGGTATCGAAGATGAACGTGCGGGCGCGCTGGAGCAGGTTTTCGATCAGCAGATCGGGGCCCAACACGGCGGCTCCCGCCGTGCCCAGCGCCTTGCCGAACGTCACCACCAGCAGCGGAACGTCATTCTGGCTCAGTCCCAGTGCGTCAAGAGTGCCACCACCGTGCCCCAGCACGCCGAACCCATGCGCATCGTCGCAGATGAGTCCGGCCTTGTGGCGCGCAGCAAGCACGGCGATTTCCTTGAGCGGTGCCACATCACCGTCCATGCTGAACAAACCATCAGTGACCACCCAGGTCTGACCAGGGTGCGCTTGGGCCAGCAAGGCTGTGAGAGACTCCATGTCCCCATGCCTGTAGCGGAGATTCTCTGCTCTCGAAAGTCTCACGCCATCGATGAGGGATGCGTGATTGAGCTCATCAGAAATCACGCGGTCCTCACGCGCGACCAGACCACTGAAGATCCCGAGATTGGCAAGATAGCCAGAGGAGAAAATGAGCGCGCGTTCGCGGCCGGTGCAGGCTGCCAAAGCCTGCGCCAAGACCTCATGGGCCTCGCTGTAACCGGAAAGCAGCGCGGCCGCGCCACTGCCTGCACCGTAGAGCCGTCCGCCCTCGGCAAGACTGTTGATCACATGACGATGATTGGCGAGCCCGAGGTAATCATTGCTGCAGAAATTGAGTAGTTCTTCATCGCCGATACGGATCAGCGGGCCCTGAGGTCCGGCATGAGGCTCCAGTGTGCGCCAACGCTGTTCGCGCGCGATGAGATCCAGCTGCTGCTCGAAGCGCGCGAGGTCCACACGCCCTTACCCGTGTGTCTCACCCGTGGATGAAAGACCCAGCTTCGCGAAGAGACGTTGATCCTCAACCGTAAGCGGATTCTCTGTCGTAAGCAGCTGCTCACCGTAGAAGATGGAGTTTGCACCGGCAAAAAAGCACAAGGCCTGCGTTTCATCCGACATGCTGCTGCGGCCTGCTGAAAGCCGCACATAGGATTTCGGCATCATGATTCTGGCCGCGGCAATCGTTCGCACCATATCGAGTGCATCCAATGCCTGTTCGTCTGCAAGAGGCGTCCCTTCCACCCGCACCAGCATGTTGATAGGCACGCTCTCCGGCTGAACCGGCATGTTGGCCAGGGTGCACAGGAGTCCCGCCCTGTCGTGCGTGGTTTCGCCCATCCCGACGATACCTCCGCAGCAAACATTGATTCCCGCCTCACGGACTGCTTCCAGGGTGTTGAGGCGATCCGCGTAAGTGCGCGTGGAAATGATGTTGCCGTAGAACTCGGGCGAGGTATCGAGATTGTGATTGTAGTAATCGAGGCCCGCGTCCTTGAGCCGCTCCGCCTGCGCCGGCTTCAGCATACCCAGCGTTACGCAGCTCTCCATGCCGAGGTCCTTGATCGCCTGGATGAGTGGAATCACACGGTCCAGATCACGATCCTTGGGCGAGCGCCATGCAGCACCCATGCAGAAGCGGGTGGCACCTGCTTTCTTTGCATTCAGGGCGGCGGTACGCACCACTTCCACATCGAGCACTTCGCCGGCAGTGACATTGGTCTCGAATCTGGCGCTCTGCGGACAATAGGCGCAATCTTCGGGACAGCCGCCGGTCTTGATGTTCAGCAGGGTGCTGAGCTGAATGCGGTTGGGGTCGAAGTTTTGCCGGTGCACCGTATGGGCTTGATGCAGGAGGTCCATCAGCGGCTGCGTCAGCAAGGACTCGGCCGCCTCTCTGCTCCACCGTTCTGCTGCGGGTTCAGGGGTCCGGACGGAACATTCGGTACTGAGTGAAACGGCTGACATTCAGCTAACTCCTGCTCGCTTTTTGAACAAACACGACCATGACAAGGAGGTCATGCCGTGAACCCTAGCAAGCTTTGGGCGTCAAGCCTAGAGACGGTGTCCAAGCTTTACGATCGCACCATAAAGGGTCTCTCTAGCGGACTTCGCTGCCGTCTGTGTCTAGCCTCGTCCGGTGAGGCGTTGTGCCCTGGTTGTCGTGCGGATCTGCCCTGGTTACCCTCTACACAGCGAGCCTTGCAACGATCCTACGGACTGGAACTGGCTGCTTTCAGTTACGAATTTCCGATAAGTTCGCTGATCGTGTCGGCAAAATATCATGCGGCGAGAGGGACTTGCCGCCTGCTGGGAGACCTGCTTGCGGCTTCGCTCGCGCCCCCGACCGAGCCTGTGGACTGCCTGGTTCCGGTACCCATGCCTTGGCAACGCGTATTGAAGCGGGGATACAACCAGGCGGAGGAGGTCGCAAGTGTCCTGGCGGGCGCGTGGAATATTCCACTGAGGGTCGACGTGCTGAAAAGGCGGGGGTGGCAGCCCCCGCAGCGCGGAGCATCCCGCCGCGCGCGCAAGGCGAATCTGAAGACAGCGTTCGTTGGAGAAGCCGAACTCGCCGGCCGCGCCGTGCTCCTGGTGGATGATGTCACCACCACCGGTGCCACCTTGGAAGCCTGCGCGGAGGCGCTGCAAAGGGCAGGCGCCTCGCGCGTCAGCGCTGTCGTGGTAGCCAGAACAGCCTGACGACGGACCCGAAACGGGATTTTTCAGGTGTCCAGGTTGGTGACGGTCAACGCATGGCGTTCGATGAATTCGCGTCGGGGTTCCACCTGGTCTCCCATCAGCGTGGAAAAAATCTCGTCCGCCATCACAGCATCCTCGATGCGCACCTGCAGCAGATTACGGGTGTCGACATTCATGGTTGTCTCGGACAGCTGGTCAGGATTCATCTCGCCGAGACCCTTGTAGCGTTGGATCTGGATGCCCCGCTTGGAGTCGTGCAGCAGCCACTCCATGGCATCGCGGTAGGTAGCAACGGGCTCGGTCTCGTCGCCACGCTGCACCGTCATGCCTGGCTGACCCCTGTCGAGCATGGCGCTCAGCTCTTTCATCTGGCGATATTCCAGCGAGCGGAAGAAATCCTTGTCGAGCCAGGTTTCTCGCGCCACACCGTGCGCCATGACTTCACAGCAGATTCGCCAGTTTTCGATATCCCGGTATTCGAGCCGGGCCTTCAGTGCTTCACCCGCCCCCGCCAACGCCATGGCGGCCTGATTGATTTCATCCACCCAGCCTTGGAGGTATTCATCCACCCGGGTGTCGGCATGTGCGAAAGAACTGATCTGCTGCAGACATACCAGGATGGAAGGATCGAAGCGCCGACCCAGACGATCCGTGAGCCGTTTGAGCTGCAGATGCTGTTCGCCAAGCTTGGCCAAGGCTTCGCCCTCAATCTTCTCATCGGCGAGATTGATGCCAGTGTCCTGCAATGCAAGTTCGAGAAGATAATCCTCCAGCGCCGATTCGTCTTTCAGATAACGTTCCTGCTTGCCCTTCTTGGCCTTGTAAAGCGGCGGCTGCGCTATATAAATGTGGCCACGACGCAGCAATTCCGGCATCTGGCGGTAGAAGAAGGTCAACAGCAAGGTACGGATGTGTGAACCATCCACATCCGCGTCCGTCATGATGATGATGCGGTGGTAGCGCAGCTTGTCCGGATCGTATTCTTCCTTGCCGATGCCACAACCCAAGGCTGTGATCAGGGTTGCAACTTCAGCAGACGACAGCATCTTGTCAAAACGAGCCTTCTCCACGTTCAGGATCTTGCCCTTGAGCGGGAGAACTGCCTGATTCTTGCGATCCCTCCCCTGCTTGGCTGAGCCGCCGGCGGAGTCACCCTCGACGATGAAGAGTTCCGAACGCGACGGATCCCGTTCCTGACAATCGGCCAGCTTGCCGGGCAGGCCGGCTACATCCAGGGCCGTTTTGCGGCGTGTCAGCTCACGCGCCTTGCGCGCCGCTTCGCGCGCGCGGGCGGCTTCGATGATCTTGCCGGCAATGGCCTTTGCTTCTTGCGGCTTTTCCATCAGGAATGCGTGAAGGTACTCACCGAACACGGACTCTACCGCTGCCTTGACCTCGCTGGAGACCAGTTTTTCCTTGGTCTGGGAGGAAAACTTGGGGTCCGGCACTTTCACGGACAGGATGGCGGTCAGACCCTCGCGGGCGTCTTCACCGGTCGCATTCACCTTGTGCTTGGCTAGAATCCCTTCCTTTTCGAAATAGGTGTTGATGGTTCGAGTGAGGGCTGCCCTGAAACCGGCCAGATGGGTGCCCCCGTCCCGCTGCGGGATGTTGTTGGTATAGCAGAAGATGTTTTCCTGGTAGGAATCGTTCCACTGCAAGGCTACTTCCACCTGCACATCATCCTTGACTGCCGTGATGTGAATGATCGATGGATGAAGCGCCTGACGCGTCTTGTGCAGATGCTGGATGAAGGCCGAAATGCCGCCTATATATTCGAAGGCGTCGTTGCGGCCATCCCGCTCGTCATGAAGATGTATCTTGAGCCCGGAATTCAGGAACGCCAGTTCGCGCAGGCGGTTGGCCAGGATGTCGTAGCTGAACTCTATTTCCTTGAAAATCGCCGGGTTGGGAAAAAATGTGACCCGGGTTCCACGTTCAGTGGACGGCTTGAGCTGTTTGAGTGGTTCAACCGGCTCACCTTCACGGTATTCCTGAAACCACTCATACCCGTCCCTGAAGATATTGAGCCTCAAGGTCTCGGACAGCGCGTTGACGACCGATACACCCACTCCATGCAAACCACCGGAGACCTTGTATGAGTTATCGTCGAATTTTCCGCCCGCATGCAAGGTCGTCATGATGACTTCCGCTGCTGACACACCTTCCTCTGCATGCAAGTCCACCGGGATGCCGCGGCCATTGTCTGAGACAGAGACGCCATTGTTAGCCTGGATCCGAACGGTGATCTCGTTGCAGTAACCTGCGAGAGCTTCGTCAACGCAGTTGTCGACAACCTCAAACACCATATGGTGGAGGCCCGTGCCGTCGTCGGTATCGCCGATGTACATGCCCGGCCGCTTGCGCACGGCCTCCAGACCCTTCAGGACCTTGATGTTGGATGAATCATAGGAAGTGGACATAGCGGGATACCTGTTTGCGGGATCAGAGCACGGTGGAAACTTCGCCCTGTTCCACGTGGAACAGCGCATCAGCTGCAGTGCCGACCTTTTTGGCCAGTTGCGAATGGATGGTGGTCAAGAAGGCTTGGGCACCCGTGTCTCGCACCATTTTAAGCGTTAAACCCAACATTAGGTCATCGAGTTCTGCGCCAAAGTCATCAACCATCAGGATGGGCCGGATCGCCCTTCTGATATGGATGTAATCACACAGTGTGGCCATGAGCTTGATGACGACGGCCTTGATCTGCCCCCTGGAGGCGATACGCGCGAGTGTTTCGCCTTGGGTCTGGATGATGAGTTCAGCCTTGTGGGGGCCGCTGAGCGTCTGTCCGGTCTGCCACTCTGCCGCCCCCTGTCGCTCCAAGGTTTCCAGAAGGCTGGAACCCTCTCGCCATCCTTGTCGGTACTTGAGGCTGATACGACCGACGATTTTCTCTAGGACCCCCTCGGTGGCCAGCATCTCGTTGAGGAATTGCACGCAGCGCAGGCGGGCTTGGTGTACCCGTTCACCGCTGGTGGCCACTTCATGATTCCAGTAGTCCAGCTGGGTTGAACGCTGTCGGGTCTTCAGCAATGCGTTCCTTTGTGCCAGTCCATTGAGGTAGGTTTTTGCTGCTCCTATGAAATCAGGTTCCACGTGGAACACCGCTCGATCAATCAAGGACCGACGGATTCTGGGCCCACCTTCCACAATGCCGAAACTGTGGGGGTCCACCAACAGCAAGGGGAAGGTTGTAGCCAAAGTGGCTGCACTGGTCACCGCCTGACCATCGACTTCAATCCGGGATGTTTTCTCTGTTTTCTGGATGCGGATTGTGCGAGCCGCTCCCTCCCGGTCCGAGAGCTGTCCGGAGATCCCGAATACCTGTTCCTGGTGAGAGACCAGGTCCTTGAAACCGCTGCTCCGGAATGACTTGGCCGAGTTCAGCAGGTGAACAGCCTCCAGCAAGGTCGTCTTGCCGCTGCCATTGGCTCCCCAGACCAGATTCAGCGCTGGAGACGGCGTGATTTCCAGGACCCGAATTTTTCGAAGGTTCTGAGCCCTGAGTCTGCTGATTTGCATTCGCGGGAGCGTTTGGCCCTCAGAGCCTCATCGGCATGACGACGTAACGGCTGCGAGCATCCTCCGCCGCTTGGATGAGGCAGCTGCTGTTTGAATCGGACAGGGTCAATTGAACTGTCTCAGCCTGCAGCACGCCGAGTACATCGAGGAGATAGGACACATTGAAACCTATCTCCAAGGCCTCCCCTGCGTACTCGACCTCAATTTCTTCCTCCGCCTCTTCCTGCTCTGGATTATGTGCGGAAGCCTTGAGTACCCCGGTGCCGAAGTTGAGTCTCACCCCGCGGAATTTCTCATTGGAGAGAATGGAGGTTCTCTGCAGTGCAGCACGGAGCGTTTCCCGGTGAGACAAGACAATCTTGTCGCCATTTCTTGGGATTACGCGCTCATAATCCGGGAACTTGCCGTCAACCAGCTTGACAGTGACGGTTTGCCCTCCACCAGTCACACGCAGCGCGTTGGACGAAATGCCCAAGGTCAAAGCCCCTTCTGCATGAGATGCCAAACGCTGAATCTCCGCGACACCCTTCCGGGGAACAATCAGCTGCCGGTTCCCAGCTACCGGATCAATCTCCAGGCTTCTCTCGCAGAGCGCCAGGCGGTGGCCATCCGTAGCGACTGCCCGGAGGGTCTTTCCCGAGATTTCCAACAACAGGCCGTTCAGGTAATAGCGTACGTCCTGATGCGCCATGGCAAATTGTGTTGCCCCCACCAGTGCTTGAAGCATCCCGCTTTCAAGAGTGAGCGTCATTTCCTCTGCCGGATACCCCAGCGCAGGGAAATCGCTGGCGGGTAAGGTCGAGAGCATGAAGCGGCTGCGACCAGTCTGAATACGGACCTTCTTGTCCTTTTCCTCCAGCACCAGGGTGGATTGGGCGGGAAGTGACCTCACGATATCCAGGAGTTTTCGCCCCGGCAGCGTGATCACCCCCGGCCGCGACACAGTGGCGTCTATCTTCGCAACAGACTCCACCTCCATGTCCGTGGCTGTGAGCTGCAGTTCAGCGCCCTCGGCTGAAAGCAGGATATTGCTCAGTATCGGTAGTGTCTGCCGTCTTTCCACAACATTGGCGACAGCCTGGAGGGCGAGCAGCAGTGTCTCTCTCTCAATACTGATTTTCATATTCTTATATAGGGATAAGTAGTGGTTGTAGGCTGGCTTGAGATACTGGGCAACTTTTTTTGTTCTTTTTAATCAATATCTTGAGATTAATCCAAGCCGGTTTTCTTGTGGGATAAGCACCATCTGGTCTGTGGATAAGATCAACCTCAGCAGACTGCACAGAGGTTTTCCACATCAACTGCTCAGGATTCTTTCCAGGTTCACATAGTCCTCATTGAGCCTGCTTTCGCTGCGACGGAGCTCTGCAATCTTGCGGCATGCGTGGATGACCGTCGTATGGTCGCGGCCCCCGAAAGATTCACCTATTTCCGGCAGGCTATGGTTGGTCAATTCCTTGGCCAAAGCCATGGCCAGCTGCCGAGGCCGGGCCACAGACCGGTTCCGGCGCTTCGAGACCAGATCAGAGACCCGCATCTTGTAATATTCGGCCACGGTTTTCTGTATGTTGTCTATCGATATCATCTTGTCCTGAAGGGCGAGCAGATCCTTCAGGGCATCCCGCGCAAAATCGATGGTGATGGCACTGCCGGAAAAGTGCGCGTTCGCCTCCATCCTGTGCAGCGCTCCCTCCAATTCCCGGATGTTCGAACGGAAGCGCTTGGCGACGAAGAAGGCCACTTCGTGCGGTACCTCCAAGCCGATGCGCTGTGCCTTGCTCATAAGAATGGCCACCCTTGTTTCAAGTTCGGGTGGTTCGATAGCTACGGTCAGCCCCCAGCCAAACCGGGATTTCAGCCGTTCTTCTACGCCCGTCACCTCTTTTGGATAACGGTCGCAGGTCAACACTATCTGCTGTTGGCTTTCGAGTAATGCATTGAAAGTATGGAAAAACTCTTCCTGTGAGCGCTCCTTGCCAGCAAAGAACTGGATGTCATCGATAAGCAACGCATCACAGGTGCGGTACTTGTTCTTGAATTCATTGATGCTGTTGTGTTGCAGGGCGCGCACCATATCGCCCACGAATTTTTCGGAATGGATGTACTGGACCTTGGCGCCGGGTTTGCGAGCCTGGACCAGATTCCCGATGGCCTGCATCAGATGGGTCTTGCCAAGACCCACCCCGCCACAAATGAACAGGGGGTTGTATGCCTTGCCGGGGTTCTCGGCAACCTGGAGCGACGCCGCTCTCGCCAGTTGATTGGATTTGCCCTCCACGAAGCTCTCAAAAGTGAAATCCCCCTTGAGGCCGCGACTGGCCGGGTTGGTAATGATGACGGGTGCGGCCACCACCGCGGGCGCAGCATCGGAAGTGGCACCCCGAGCGGGGGCAGGCACAGTCCCCTCAGGGGTATCCACTCTTTCAGCAGTCGTGAAACTCACGTTCAGCACGAGATCGTCCGACTCCTGCAGCAAGGCCGATATTCGCGCGCCATACTTGTCCTTCACCCACTCAGCGACGAACCTGTTGGGCGCAACCACCTGCATGCCGGCATCTGTCTTGCGGCCGAGCAAAGGTCTGATCCAGGTGTTGTATTGCTGGGGTGTGAGTTCGCGTTCCAGCGTGCGCAGGCACTGCAGCCAGGGGTCTGACATCGGCGGGCTTCTATTTTGTTGTCGCGGGCGAGGGGAAGAGTCTAGCGAGCCACTGCAGGGTTATCCACAGGCGCCGTGCATTTATTCACAAGGCATGAAATTGACAGTGCTATCAGGCACCTACTACCATGCGCGGCTCAAACAAGCGGACCCAGGGTCACTACAATGAAACGTACCTATCAGCCCAGCAAACTCAAGCGCGCCCGCACTCATGGATTCCGCGCCCGCATGGCCACCCGCGGTGGTCGTCTCGTTCTGAAGGCCCGTCGGGCCAAAGGCCGCGCCCGCCTGACACCGGTCTGACGCGATCAGCCGATTCAGCAAGCGCTCCCGACTGTGCGGGGGTAGTGACTACCTCCGCCTGCTCAGGACTGGTCGCAAGACCCGCACTCCCTGCTTCAACGTCTACGCCAGTCTTTCCCCTGCCCGCACACCGCGCCTCGGCATCACCGTTTCCAAACGCAATGTGGCGCGCGCCGTCGATAGAAACCGACTCAAGCGGATTGTGCGTGAATCCTTTCGTCTCCATCTCGATCATCTCCCTGCTGCCGATGTTGTCGTGCAGATGAACCCTGTAGCGCGCCAGACCAGTAATGCGGAGCTGCTCGCCATACTCGCGGGAGTCTGGAAAGACCTGTCGTGCCTGTACCCACTCGCCAAACAGCCTGACTGAAATGCCACCATGGACCAGACCAGACTCATCGTCCTTATCGCACTGAGCTTCGTATCACTGATGTTGTGGGAAGCGTGGCAGCGGGACTACGGTCCAGCGCCAACACCGACTCCCACTGAACAGGCGAGCACTCAAACGCCAGGCGCTTCGACGCCCGCCGAAGATCTGCCCGACTTTACGCGGACACCGTCCACCACAGCTCCTTCCACCACGGATGTTCCAGCCGCATCAGCCATGACCGATGCGGTGGAGCCTATCGTTGTAGAAACAGACTTGTTGTCCCTGGTGATCAATCCGGTGGGCGGAGTCATCGAACGGGCAGCGTTGCGTCGCTACCCGGCCGATGGCGAAAACCCGGAAGAGTCTTTCAAGCTGCTTGATACCGCGAGCGACCGCTACTTCATCCATCAAAGCGGCCTGAAGGCGAACACCGCAGCCAGCGCAGATCACTATGCAACGTTCACTTCTGCTTCCTTACGTCACGAACTCGCTCCCGGCGAAGACACCCTCACCGTCACACTCACGTGGCATAGCCCAGAGGGTGTTGAGGTAGACAAGCAGTACATTCTGCGCCGCGGGAGCTATGAGATTGAACTCGCGCACAAGGTCCGCAACAACAGTACAGCTGAGTGGACCTATCACCACTACGACCAGCTCCAGCGCAAGTTCATCGACACCACCCAGTATTTCATCCATACCTTCACGGGTGCGGCCGTTTCCACGCCCGAAAAGAGATACGAGAAATTCACCTTTGATGACCTTGCCGAAGAACCGGTAAAGCTTGCAACCGCCAACGGATGGGCTGCGATCCTGGAACACTATTTCGTCGGGGCAATCATTCCAGCGAAAGACCTTGCCTATCAGTACTACTCGTCCATCGTTACGGAAGAAAACTACATCATTGGCTACTACGGTCCGGCTCAGACGGTGCAGCCAGGGTCGTCAGCTGAAACGACGAGCAGAATTTTCCTGGGTCCAAAACTCCAGAAGATGCTGACGGATGTAGCACCTGGCCTGGAACTGACTGTTGACTACGGCATCCTCTGGTTCATCGGCAAGATCCTGTTCTGGATTCTGGACCAATGGCACGGACTGACCGGCAACTGGGGGTGGTCGATCATCCTGCTGACCATCGCCGTGAAGCTCATGTTCTATCCGCTCTCCGCGGCTGGCTACCGATCCATGGCCAAGATGCGCAAGGTACAACCGCGCCTCGTGGCTCTGCGTGAACGGCACCAGAATGACCGCGCAGCACTCAATCAGGCGATGATGGATCTGTACAAGAACGAAAAGATCAATCCGCTCGGCGGCTGCCTGCCGATCCTCATTCAGATTCCGGTCTTCATCGCGCTCTATTGGGTGATTCTTGAAAGTGTGGAGCTGCGCCAGGCGCCGTGGACGCTCTGGATACAGGATCTGTCAATCAAGGACCCCTTGTTTGTTCTACCGGTACTGATGACCCTCAGCATGTGGCTGCAGACAAAGCTGAACCCGGCTCCTGTTGACCCCATCCAGGCGCGGGTCATGCAGATCATGCCGTTTGCCTTTGGCGCCTTCTTCGCATTCTTCCCTGCGGGTCTGGTCCTTTACTGGTTCGTGAACAACTGCCTTTCCATCGCGCAGCAATGGACCGTGACGCGAGCAGAAGAGCGCAAGGGCTGAGACCACCGCCTGTGACAGACACGCCGCAGGTGCCGGGCAGCACGATAGCGGCGATAGCCACTCCGCCGGGGCCCGGCGCGATCGGCATTCTGCGCCTGTCCGGCCCCGAAACCGCTCGCATCACACGTGCCGTGGCCGGCCGAATTCCTCCGGCACGACAGGCGACCCTGCTGCCGATGTACGGTGCCGATGGAACGCTCCTCGACCGGGGCTTGGTTCTCTACTTCCCCGGCCCGGCCTCCTACACGGGTGAGGACATGGTGGAATTCCATACCCACGGTAGTCCCGCGATCCTCGCCGCACTCCTGCAGTCGCTCTATGCCCAAGGGGCGAGCGCTGCCCGGCCCGGCGAGTTCACCGAACGCGCGTTCCTGAACGGCAAGCTGGATCTGCTGCAGGCAGAGGCCGTGGCCGATCTCATCTCATCCAGCACGGAACAAGCGCTCAAGGCTGCCAATCTCGCCATGGCAGGGCACTTCTCGCGCGCAGTGGCATCCGTTGCTGACCGCCTGATCGAGGTCCGCGCGTTGCTCGAGGCGGGGATCGATTTCAGTGATGAGAGCGCAGTGGAAGAAGCACACCATCTGGAGTCGCTCCACGCGCAAACCACGCAACTCCGGGCGGAAGTAGGCGAGCTGTTGCGCAATGCTCGTCACGGCGCGTTGCTCGCGCGCGGACAGCGCATCGTACTTTGCGGTTCACCGAACGCAGGCAAATCGACACTCATGAATGCCCTGAGTGGTAACGCCCGCGCAATCGTCAGCCCACAACCGGGGACCACGCGTGATGTTCTTACCGCAGAGCTTGATTTGAGCGGCATGTTGGTCACCCTCACCGATACCGCTGGATTGCACGAGGCGGAGGAGGAAATAGAACAGGAGGGAATCCGTCGCGCCATGAAGGAGATTACAGAAGCCGACCTGGTGCTACTGGTTTATGACGCCGCACAGGAGCAAGAGCCGTCGGTCAGCCTGCAACGGATGCTGCCGGCAGAAGATGACCGCCTCATCTACGTGAGAAACAAGATAGATCTGCTGGGAGAGCAGCCGGGGCAGAGACAAAGCGCCGCAGGACCCACCGAGGTTGCCATTACCGCCCGCAATGAACAGGGCCTCGATATTCTGCGCGACAACATGCGCCGCGCTCTGGCACGGGAAGCAGAAACAGACACGCCGCTACTCGCCAGGGAACGTCACCTCCGGGCGCTCATGGAGGCGGAATCCCTGGTCGGCTTTTCAAGCAAGGAAGAATTCGCCGCAGATGTGGTCGAAACTGCAGAACGCCTGCGCCTCGCGCATCAAGCGCTACGGGAATTGACCGGCGAATTCACCAGCGAAGATCTGCTGGGAGAAATATTCGGGCGGTTCTGCATCGGGAAGTAGGTGGGGGTCCGGAGCGTTCCGATGACTTCCCGGGTTTATAGATAAACCGTTGATTGGCATAGGTTTATCGTCTCTTACGTGCCGCTGGCTTCCGGCAAGAGCCGAGCGATTTCATGTACACGCCTGGGTACACATCGGGCGTATGATGGTCAAACCCCGTCATGTGTACATGGAAGCCTGCCCATGCCGCTCACCGATGTCGCCATCCGCGCCCTGAAACCCGAGGCCAAGCGCTACAGCCGTACCGATGAGCGCGGCCTGGTGATCGAGGTGTTCCCCACCGGCGGCATGCTCTGGCACTACCGCTACCGGGTGAACGGCAAGCCCGAACGCGTGACGCTGGGCCGCTACCCGGCGCTATCGCTGCGGCAGGCGCGGCTGGAGCGTGACCGGCGCGAGGCGCTGGTGGCGCAGGGCCAGTCGCCAGCGGCGCAGAAGCGCCTCACGCGCCAGGGGCTGGGGCCCGAGTTGACGGTGGCCGAGTTCGGCGAGCGCTTCTTCCGCGAGATCGTCAGCCGCGACCGCAAGGACATCACCATCCCGCGGCGCTACTTCGACAAGTCCATCGTGCCGGCCATCGGCAGCAAGCCGGTGCGCGAGGTGACCACCGAGGACGTGCGCGCGATCATCTGGCGCAAGAAGAACGAGGGCTTCGACGCTGCGGCCGGCATGATCCGCGGCGTGCTCAAGCGCCTGTTCGACTACGCGATGACTGCCGGCCTGACCACGACCAATCCGGTGATGGCCTTGCCGATGCGGCATGTGCATCGCGCGCGCTCTCGCGACCGGGCGCTGGCGCCGCAGGAGATCCGGGTGTTCCTGAAGGCGGTGATGGAGTCGAATGTCCGCCGGCAGTTCAAGGTGGCGCTACGGCTGATCCTGCTGACGCTCGTGAGGAAGTCGGAGCTGATGCTGGCGCGCTGGGAGCATGTGGACTTCGAGAAGGCCGAGTGGTCGATCCCGGCCGAGCACTCCAAGACCGGCAAGCCGCATCTGGTGTTCCTGTCGCCGCAGGCGCTGGCCCTGATCGCGGAGCTGCGCGCACTGGCTGGCGGCAGCGAGCTGGTGCTGCCGGGGCGCGGGACGCTGACCAAGCCGTTTGCGCACAACGCGATGAACAATGCGCTGAAGGTCGCGCTGCGCGGCCAGGACATTCCGGCGTTCACGATTCATGATCTGCGGCGCACGGCGTCGACGCTGCTGCATGAGCATGGCT
>JBDLQR010000401.1:0-7420 GCA_039800485.1 Pseudomonadota bacterium | reverse complement strand
CTTCTATCTCGCCACTGTCGGAGACCTGCTTGAGACCGCGGGCCTCGATGATTGCATCGGCCTCCTCCGTTCCCTGCCACATGGCCTCGAAGATCTGCTTGGCCATCGAGTTGGAGACCGTCTGATCCTTGATCCGGGCGAGCAGCCCCGCGAGACGATCGCTTGAGACCCTCACCTCACTGAACGGAATCGCGTCACGATTGAGGGCCGCGAAGACCTCGCCGGTAACCCAGTTCGCCGCCTGACGAGGATCACCGCAGCGGTCCGCCAGCGCTTCGAAATATTCCGCAACGGGCAGTTCACAGCTCAGGGCCTCGGCCTCTTCACGGTTCAGGCCGAAGTCCCGCGCATACCGGGCTTCCCGTTGTTGAGGAAGCTCAGGCAGCGTACTCCGCGCTGCCGCTATCTCATCTTCCGTGATGAGGATGGGCAGGAGATCCGGATCGGGAAAATAGCGGTAGTCGTGAGCATCCTCCTTGCTCCGCATGCTGCGAGTCTCATCCCGATCAGGGTCGTAGAGGCGGGTTTCCTGGATCACCTTGCCGCCGCTCTCCAGAAGCTCGATCTGACGTTCTATCTCGTGGTTGATCGCGCGCTCCACGAAGCGGAACGAATTCAGGTTCTTGATCTCGGCCCGCGTTCCGAGGACCGGTGAGTCGACTGGTCTGACCGAGACATTGGCATCACAGCGGAAAGAACCCTCCTGCATGTTGCCGTCGCAGATCCCTATGAAACGCACCAGCGTGTGCAGCGCGCGCATGTACTGCACGGCCTCCGCGGCGGAGGAAAGATCAGGCTCGGTGACCACTTCCAGCAGCGGAGTGCCGGCACGGTTCAGGTCGATGCCGGATTGGCCCGGAAACAGATCATGGACAGACTTGCCCGCATCTTCCTCGAGATGCGCGCGCAGGATACGGATGATTTTCTCCTGCCCATCCGCCAAGGTCAGGCGCAGGCTCCCGTCGCTCACGATGGGCTCTTCGTACTGGCTGATCTGATAACCCTTGGGGAGGTCCGGGTAGAAGTAGTTCTTGCGGGCGAAGACCGACCGCTCGGCAATGCGTGCACCGATTGCGAGGCCGAAGCGGATCGCCAGAGCCACGGCGCGGGCATTGAGCACCGGCAGGACACCCGGCAGTCCGAGATCCACCGCACAGGCCTGACTGTTGGGCTCGGCGCCATAGGCGGTGGACGCGCCGGAGAATATCTTGCTCTCGGTCGAGAGCTGCACGTGAATTTCCAGACCGATAACCGGTTGCCAGCGGGGCATGTTCAGTCCTTGAGAGTCGGGGCGTGTTGGTGCCAATCGGTTTCCAGCTGGAACCGGTGGGCAACTTTCAGCAGGGTGGCTTCGTCGAAGTGCCGGCCGATCATCTGCAGGCCCACCGGCAAGCCGTCAACGAAGCCGGCCGGAATCGAAAGCCCGGGCAAACCTGCCAGATTGACGGCCGTGGTGTAGATATCGGAGAGATACATCTCGACCGGATCAGCAGTTTTCTGCCCCACGCCAAAGGCTGTGGACGGTGCCGTCGGCCCCACGATCACATCCACATCCGCGAACGCGCGCAGGAAGTCATCCCGGATGAGTCGGCGGAGCTGCTGGGCTTTTGCGTAGTACGCATCGTAGTAGCCGGTGGACAGCGCATAGGTTCCCATCAGGATGCGTCGCCTCACTTCGGCGCCGAAACCCTCGGCCCGCGAGCGCGTGTAGAGGTCGGTCAGATCGCGCGGCGCTTCGCAGCGATGCCCGAAGCGCACACCATCGTAGCGGGACAGATTGGACGAACATTCCGCTGACGCGATGATGTAGTAGGCCGGGACCGCGTGTCGGGTCGTGGGCAGCTGAATGTCCACGCAGCGTGCGCCTAACTGCTCCAGCGTCCGGATCGCCGCCTGCAGTGTGGTTGCTATTGCCGGGTTCAGTGACGCATCGAAGAATTCTGCAGGCAGCCCGATCCGCAGGCCTTGCAGGGGCTCGCCCAGGTCGCGGGCAAAGTCTTCCGTGGCAACATCGGCGGATGTGCCATCACGGGGGTCAACGCCGCACATTGCGTTGAGGGTCAGGGCCATGTCTTCGGCGGTGAGAGCCATGGGACCGGCCTGATCAAGGCTGGAGGCAAAAGCCACCATTCCATAGCGCGATATCCGCCCATAAGTCGGCTTCAGGCCGCTGATGCCGCAATAGGCCGCGGGCAGGCGGATGGAGCCACCCGTATCCGTGCCGGTCGCGAAAGGCACGAGGCGGGCGGCGACCGCGCTGGCCGAGCCGCCTGAAGATCCCCCGGGCACGCATGACGTATCCCAGGGATTGCGGCAGGGGCCGTAGTAACTCGTCTCGTTGGACGAGCCCATGGCGAACTCGTCCATGTTGGTCTTGCCGACCATGACCATGCCAGCCTCTGCGAGGCGGGTGACGACAGTGGCGTCGTAAGGGGCGACGAAATTGTCCAACATCCGGGAGGCGCAACTCGTGCGAACGCCCTTGGTGCAGAAAATGTCCTTGTTGGCGTAAGGGATGCCTGTCAGCGGACCCGCCTGTCCAGCGCGCCGCCTTGCATCCGCGGCGTCTGCGTGGGCGAGCGCTTGTTCCGCGACCACCGTGATGAAGCTGTTGAGCGCCGGGTCATGATGGGCGATGCGCGCGAGGCAATCGGTGACGAGTTCGCGGCTGGAGAATGTGCCTTGGGCGAGCCCTGCGCTCATGCCCGCCACGGTCTGTGGATAGTTCGTCGTGCTCATTCGATGACCCGGGGGACGAGGTAGTAGCCCTCGGCCATCGCGGGTGCGACGGCGCCGAACTCGGCCCGCTGATCAGTCTCTGTCACGGCATCCGGACGGCGCCGCGGGACCGGTTCGAGAGGATGGGCCAGTGGCTCGATACCCGTGGTATCCACCGCTTCCATTGCCTCCACCAGCGAGAGGATGCGCGACAACTGGGCCGCAAGAGACGGTAGCTCCGCCGGCTCCAGGGCGATTCTTGCCAGCCGGGCGAGCGTCTGCACCTGGGCTTCTTCAAGCATGGGGTGTGATTCTTATCTGTTGATCAGGAAAGGATTTTCTCGTGTGTGGCCAGCTTGCCGAACGCCAGCCCCGCTGTTAGATTACCCAGCGGTTTCAAGCGCGCCCGCCACTCATTCGATGCGCCCCCGACGACCTTCCGGTCCGTCTGCGCAAGCGCCAGAAGTTTATCACGATCATCCCGGATCGGCGGGCCGACCTTCCCACCACCGAATGCGCGTATCTGTGCACCGCCACTAATCGCCGACAAATCCAGGGCAGAGGACTGAGCAGATGTTCAAATTGTTGCGGGGCGTGTTTTCCAACGATCTGTCGATTGACCTGGGAACCGCCAACACCCTCATTTTTGTCCGCGGCCGCGGCATCGTGCTCAACGAGCCCTCGGTCGTGGCGATTCGACGCGGCAAGGACAGTGGGTCGCAGCAGATCGCCGCCGTCGGTATCGAAGCCAAGCGCATGCTGGGCCGCACCCCGGGTCACATCGAGGCCATTCGCCCTCTGAAGGACGGTGTGATCGCAAACTTCACCGTGACCGAGAAGATGCTTCAGCACTTCATCCGCAAGGTTCATGGCAATTCGATCTTCAAGCCCAGCCCGCGGGTGCTGATCTGTGTGCCATGCGGCTCCACCCAGGTGGAGCGGCGTGCGATCAAGGAGTCCGCCGAGGGAGCGGGGGCGCGCGAAGTGCATCTCATCGAGGAGCCGATGTCGGCCGCCATCGGTGCCGGCATGCCGGTCAGTGATGCACGCGGCTCGATGGTGCTTGATATCGGTGGCGGCACCACTGAAGTTGCCATCATCTCGTTGAATGGCATTGTCTACTCGGATTCCGTGCGCATCGGCGGCGACCGCTTCGATGATGCCATCGTCAACTACGTGCGCCGCAACTATGGCAGCCTCATCGGCGATGCCACCGCCGAACGCATCAAGCACGAAATCGGATGCGCTTATCCCAGCAATGATTTGCGGGAAATCGAGATCAAGGGGCGCAACCTTGCAGAAGGACTGCCACGCAGCTTCACGCTCAACAGCAACGAAATCCTGGAAGCGCTGCAGGAGCCTCTGGCGGGTATCGTCCAGGCCGTGAAGACGGCGCTGGAGAAGACTCCTCCGGAACTCGGCTCCGATGTCGCCGAACGTGGCATGGTGCTCACCGGCGGTGGCGCACTGCTCCGGGACCTCGATCGACTCCTGATGGAGGAGACGGGACTGCCGGTGATCGTGGCGGACGACCCGCTCACCTGCGTGGCCCGCGGGGGCGGACGAGTCCTTGAAATGATCGAAGAGTACGGTCCCGAGATCCTCGCCCTCGAATAGGCCCTGATCGCCAGCGCGCACTGGAGAGCCTCGCCATCAAAACCCTGTTCATCGATGGACCCTCCGCCACCACGCGCTTCATTACCTGCGTGGTGCTGTCGTTCCTGCTGCTGTCGGTCGATTACCGTCAGCAACATCTCGCGAGCCTGCGTGCAGCCCTGGGCGTGGTGGTCTATCCGCTCCAGTTTCTGGTGAGCCTGCCCGTGCGTGCGGTCGACTCAATCGCTGAATCGTTCTCTTCGCGAGGTGCCCTTCTCAGCGAAAACCGGGGGCTGCGCGAGGAGAATCTGCTGCTGCGCAGTCGCGCCCAGCGCTTCGAAGCCCTGCAGAAGGAAAACATCCGCCTGCGTGCTCTGCTGGAATCCTCTCCTGAACTGGGCGAAGAAGTGGTCGTGGCCGAGGTGCTCGCTATCGAGACCAACGCCACCAAGCGCCAGATCGTGATCAACAAAGGTAGCCAGCACCATGTGTACGTGGGACAGCCGACAGCCGATGCGAACGGGATTCTCGGACAGATTGTGGAGGTCAGCCGCTATGTCAGCACCGCCATTCTGCTCACCGATTCCCGACACGCCATCCCGGTGCAAATCAATCGCAACGGCTTGCGAGCCCTGGCGCTGGGTGACGAAACCGGGGAGTTGCTCTCGCTCAGTTTCGTGCCCAACAACTCGGACGTGAAGGTGGGTGACCTCATCGTCAGCTCAGGTCTCGATCACAGATTCCCGGCCGGTTATCCCGTCGGGCAGGTGCTGGCGGTCAATCTGGAAACCAGCGAAGCCTTCGCGGATATCCGGGTCCGGCCCGCGGCGCATGTCGGGCGTGTACGTGAGGTGCTGCTGGTGTGGCCGAAGCCCATTGCAGCGCCGAGCCCGGTCGTGACACCGACAACCGCCACGCCATGAGCTTGAGCATGAACACCTGCGCGACACGCACACCGGCCATGACCGCAGGGTATCCATGAACCCACGTGAGCTGCGCTGGCTTTTTGCCGTGATGCTGAGCCTGGGGCTCGCCTTTCTGCTGACGGGTGTGCCGCTGCCGGACGTCATCAATCCGTGGCGACCGGCATGGGTGCCTCTCACGCTCTTCTACTGGTGCATCGCCCTGCCCGAAAGGGTAGGCGTACTCGGCGCTTGGGTGGTGGGTATCCTGCTTGATGTCATGCACGGCTCCCTGCTCGGGCAGCATGCGCTCGGGCTTGCCTTCGTCGCCTTCGTCGCCATCCGCTACCACCAGCGTATCCGCGTATTCCCGCCAGTACAGCAGGCGATGGTGGTGGGCTTGCTGGTACTGCTCTACGAAGCGTGGATGCTGGCCATCTACAACACCATGGGTTCGCGGCTCTATTCCCTGATGTTCCTGTTCAGTGCGCTGACCAGCGCAGCGCTCTGGCCGTGGCTGTTCGTCGTGCTGCGTGACCTCCGCCGCAAGGCCATGGCCTGAGGCTGGCTGAAGCGATGCCCTGGAATCGGCGAAGCTGGTGGTCGATCCTCATCGGAGGGGACGGGCAGTTCGGGGCTCACAAACGCGACCTCGGCATGTTCAACCGGCGCCTGTGGCTGGGAGTCGCAGGTATGGGTCTCCTGAGTGCGGTACTGCTCGCACGGCTCATCTGGCTGCAGCTCGCCAACCACGAGCACTACATCACGCTGTCGCAGGAGAATCGTCTGCGGCTGCTGCCGATTCCTCCCAGCCGTGGACTTGTCTACAGCCGGGATGGGGTATTGCTCGCAGACAACCGGGCCTCCTTCGCACTTGAAGTGGTGCCGGAGCAAGCGCGTGATCTCGACCGCGCGCTGGTCGACATTCGCAAGGTCGTCACTCTTGAAGAGGGCGCCCTGGAGCGCTTCGAGAAGGAGCTGCGGCAGAAGCGGCGTTTCGACAATGTCACGCTCAAGAGCAACCTGAGCGAAGAGGAAGTCGCGATGTTTGCGGTGAATCGCCACCGCTTCCCGGGTTTCGAGATCAAGGCACGACTCACCCGCTACTATCCGCTGGGTTCCCAGTTCGCACACCTCATCGGTTATGTCGGCCGCATCAACCAGGAGGAGCTCCAGCGGATCGACGCCTCTGATTACAGCGGCACCACGCATATCGGCAAGGAAGGCGTCGAAAAAGCGCGGGAGGAAACCCTGCACGGCAAGACCGGATACCAGAGCGTGGAGGTCAATGCCCAAGGGCGTGTCCTGCGCGTAGTCGACAGGGTGGCGCCGGTCGCCGGCAAGGATGTGCATCTCACGGTGGATACCGGACTGCAGGCAGTCGCGGCCGCAGCGCTCGCCGGCCGGCGCGGGGCCATCGTGGCGCTGGAACCCGCGACCGGCGCGGTGCTCGCCTTCGTCAGCAACCCGGCGTTCGATCCCAACCAGTTCGTGAACGGCATCAGTACGGCGCTTTATTCGGAATGGCGCGATTCTCCCGACCGCCCGCTCTTCAACCGGGCCTTGCAGGGCCTCTATCCGCCGGGTTCGACGATCAAGCCTGCGATGGCCATTGCCGGCCTGCACTATGGTCATCGCCAGCCGGGAGACAGCAGCTATTGCCCGGGCTGGATGCGTCTGCCTGGCCACTCGCACAAGTACCGGTGCTGGCAGAAGACCGGCCATGGCACGGTGGATCTGGCGCGTTCGATCGCTGAATCCTGCGATGTCTACTACTACGACCTTGCCCGCGATCTCGGCATAGATCGCATGCACGAAATGCTGGGCCAGTTCGGCCTCGGGGGCGTCACCGGTATCGACCTGCCGGGCGAGCTCGCTGGCTTGCTGCCCTCGCGTGAATGGAAGCAGCGTGCGCGAAAACTCCCGTGGTACCCCGGCGAAACGCTGATCAATGGCATAGGACAGGGCTTCATGCTCTCAACGCCACTGCAGCTGGCGCATATGGCGGCGATACTCGCGAATCGCGGCGAGGTGATGGCCCCTCATGTGGTGGCCAACCTCGAGGATGCCGCTACGCGTGAAGTGGAATCCATCGCGCCCTTCCGGCGAGGTGCTGTCGTCCTGAAAGATCCGGCCCAGTGGGAGCACGCCATCGAGGGCATGCGCCAGGTGGTGAACGGGCCCACCGGCACTGCGCGCGCCAC
>JBDLQR010000400.1:0-3552 GCA_039800485.1 Pseudomonadota bacterium | reverse complement strand
TTCTCGCTGCCATGTTACGAGAATGCAGTCTTCGCCATTGATTGGCAGAAGAAACGTTTCATCAATGGTGCCGGCAATCTGGCGGGTAAACCATCCATAAAGTGGCGTGCCGGCGGGTCCGCCCTCGATAAACTGCTTGGGGCCCATAAAAAGCAGCTCAACTCTGGTTCCCGTTGTTGAAGCGTTCTGCAGACCGCTGTAGACGCGATAATCCAGCGGTGCACCGTCCAGGCCGATGTCAACAAAAGCCACGGCAATGCCAGGCTTGTCCCCACGAAACGCCGCTAGCTCTTCCTGCCTTTCCGTCTCTGGAACCGCTCCGGGCCATGGCTTGGCCTGTTCCACCGGCTTGCGCAGCCGCTTGGCTTCATTCTCCAGCTTCTTGCGGCGCTCCTTGTTCAGCTGCGCCTGACGGTTGGCTTCAGCCCACGCTTTCGCAAAGTTGCGCAGGCTGTTGGTGATGACCTCGATGTTGATTTGCTCGGCCATCAGTCATCGGTGATGAGCTGGATGCGGTAGGTCTGGGTTTGGCCGGCGGCAATGGTCACCAGCGTGGACTCAACGAGGATGCTGTGGACATACGTCTCGCCGTTGATGTAGACCACCACCGTGTCGTAGGAGTAGGCGCCACTGCTGCAAGTGAAGGCAAAGTCCAGCGCCGGAATCTCGTAGCGCAGGTCGGTGCCGTCCCAGGCGCCAGTGCCGATGACCTCAGAACCCCTGACATAGCCGGTGCCCGTGCTCTCCACGCTTTGCCAGTTCGCCACCGTGCTTTCAGCCGTGTAGCCGGTCGCCCCCACGGTGCAGAGCATGACTTTGAGCGTCTTGGTCTCATAGGCGAGCCCTGCAACCCGCTTCAGCTCCTTCTGGGAGATCGTGGTGGTGAGTGCCATGCCGCCCTGTCAGTGCCCTAGGTTGCCTTCCTATGTTGAGGTGGCATAGAACTCGGTCACTGCCATGTAGCCTTCCCACTCGGGGAACCCAGGCGACGTGGTGCTATTGATGCGGATGTAACGGCCCGTGGCTGAAACAGGGAACGTGGCGATTGGAGTGCCGTTCAACGTGGTGCCGGTGTTAAACAAGAAAGTCCATGTTGTGCCATCGGTGCTGATTTCCACGTCGCAGTCCTGCACAAAGTATTCGCCCCAGTCTCCAGGAAGGACATTGTCGTAGTCACCACCGATGATGACGTTGGCAACAGGGAACACACCGCCAAGGTCCATCTTGATCCAGGCAGGGCCCCCGGCGTCAGTGGCAGTCTGACTGCCGGTGTTGTAGCTGCCGTCTGTCATGCCGGCATTGGTCGCTGCCGTGTTATCAACGTAGACGCTGCTTTGGGTGTAGGTGATGGCAGAGACGTTGATTAGCTGAAAGGCAATGGCGCTAATGCCAGCCTTGACCCGCAGAGGCACGTACTGCAGGGAAGGCCGAGCCGTAAGCTTGGCCTTAACTGCCAGAGAGGCAGTGGTGAGCAGCTCCAGCGCATAGCCAAACCGCGTCACCTCAGCCTTTGGCCGCACCCGCAGCGTCTTGACCACGGTCTCGTTGAACGGCGGCACTACCACCGTTGGCGTCATGGTCGGGCCGGTGAGGGGCATCAGTCTGGGGCGGGGGTTGCGGGAAGGTCAGAGGCGGTCATGCCAGGGGGCAGGGGCACCCATGACGTGGTGGTGCCGGGGTCAGCACCCACGGCACCCCAGTACAAGGCGTCGGTGGAGGCAATGACGCCATCACCGGTCATCGCCCAGCTACAGCCGTTGAGTCGGTACTGGCCGGTGATGCCGGCGGCCTGGACGTAGATGGGGTCAAACGGCGCATCAGGCAAGCGGATGGGGTCCAGCTGGAGGGCCAGAGCAGCGCGGTTGCCCAGTAGCAGGCGGTTCTGGATGCGGCCGAAGGCACGCGCCTTTTCCTCGGCGTCGCTTGGCGTGGAGGTGTAGCCGCCCAGCTCGGTCCAGCTGATCACGTCATCCGGCGCATAGGGCAGAGTGAATTCCTGCGTGGCTTCCGTTTCAACGCTTCCTACGTCCCAGGTGGTTTCGGTGACAGATTCAGCGGGGTCCTCTTTGGCGTTGGCCGAGTTGTTGCGGTCGGACTGGCTGGGGCGTTTCTGCAGTCCATACTCACGCTCAGTGCGAATCAGCGTCTCCACTGCAACAGGGCGCATCTGGCTGGCAAGGATCAGCAGGCCTTCAACGCTGCTGAACAGGGACAGCAGTGAGGAGTAGTCAATGCTGTCACGGGCAACCAATGCCAGATTCTGCTGTCCCGTCAGGGTGTTGCCTTCGATTTGATAACGCTCTGTTCTGGTTCTGGTTATGCCGGATGACGGGTCTTTATCGTAGACTACGATCGTGCGCGATTCAAGGATGGTGGCTTCTGGCGACGTGTACGTGACTTCGCCCGTGTCGCTGCGGAATCCTTCAATGTTCATGCTGGCCGCGAGCTGCAGCGGCGATATGTATGTTTCAGTTACGGTCTGCACCACGTCACTGTAGTCGTCAGGCTTTGTATTGGCGATACACTCAGCAGCGGTTCCGGTGTCCGCGTCTGATTGATCCGATAGGTAAGCCGCTAGCGCCTGTTCGCCTTCGGCCCGCAAGTAGCCATACGGATCAAAAGTATCAAGTGGGCCCGATGGGGCCGGCACCTTGTATTGAGGCTTTTGGACTTGAATGCGCTCAACCGGCACTTGAGCCTTAACGCCACCGGCCCACCGGGGGCTAACGTCTGATGAAATGCTCAGCTCGTAAGTGACGGAACACATAAGCCGGTCCCAGGTATCATACGTTGAATAAATGGCTCGGTAAGGCGTGAAGGTGCCGGCAACGGTCTGATAGACGTTTTCAGAGTCAAGATAGGTGAGCGTGGTTTCCTGCGTCGCGCCATAGGAGACTTCCGCTTCCCATCGTCGCCGCAGGATCTCTTCAGTTGAGGTTGCGTCAGGGTCCGGCGCCTTGAGCTTGCGGGTGGTGTAGCTGACCCGTGCCGAGTCACCAGCCAGACCCCCAACGCCAACCGGGCCCAGATCAATGATGTCGGCATCGGTGATGATCGGGCCGGTCATGGCCGGATCGTCAAAGCTGAAGATCTCCAGTGTGTTCCCGCTGCGCACCATGCCAAAGTGGTTCTCTGACACCAGCAGATCGCTCATCACCTGAACGTAGCCGGCACTCAGGTCAAACTCCTCGACGCTGAACTTGTTGGTGAGGGGGTTGGATGACAGGGTGAGGCCGAGGGCATCCGCGCACTGCTGCAGCACGTAGCTGGCGCTGATCGGCAGCGTCGCGTAGTTGTAGACGTAGCAGGGGACGGCGGCGTTCTCTTCCTTGCTATTGGGGTTCTCGGTGGGCGGCTTACGGTTGGCGAAGTAGGTCAGCGCACAGCCCAACTCCACCTTGGTGGTCTGCCGGTAGGGATCCACCATGGCCGACAGCACCCGCAGCGACCGGGGGATGGTGTCACCGCCGCCGCCAGCCTTGGTGTAGGAGAAGTCAACGGTGGTGCCAATGGCAGGGAGGCTGCCGCCCTTCAGCTCAACGCTGCCCCGAG
>JBDLQR010000399.1:0-3711 GCA_039800485.1 Pseudomonadota bacterium | reverse complement strand
TTCGCCGGTGCTGGAGGCGGTGTTCGATTTCCGCACGATTTCGCGACTGGTCACCGGCCGTCACTGGGCCGGGATGAGCGAGGCCCAGCAAACGGAGTTCATCGGTGTCTTCAGCCAGTTGAGTGCCGCCACGTACGCGGAGAACTTCGATGAATTCGGCGGTGAGAAATTCGAGACGCGTGCCTCGGAACCGAAAAAGAACGCGGAGGTGGTGCGGACCGTGATCCTCAGTCCGGATGGCGATGAGGTCTCGCTCAACTACCTCCTGGCCAGGCACGGAGAGGAGTGGCGAATAGTCAACGTCATCGCCGAGGGGGTGTCAGATATTTCCCTCAAGCGCACCGAATATGCGGCCGTTATAGGACAAGATGGCGTAGACGGACTTATTGCAAAACTCCGGGCGAAGGTAGCATCATACGGGTCGAAGACACCCTGACTCCCCGACCCCCGAGTGGCGTGAAGACCACAGGGAACCAGCGACCCCGGAAGCAGAAAAATGCATCAAAAATCGACAATTCGTGCACTGGCGGCCCTGCTTGCAGCGGGCCTGTCAACCGGCTGTGCCACTGCGCCGGAGGGTAACGGCGACTCCAACGATCCCGCGGAGGGCATGAACCGGAATTTCTATACCTTCAACGATACGCTGGACCGGAACATCTTCGAGCCCGTCGCGCGGGGATACGTGAAGGTGACACCGGATCCGGTGCGGTCGGGGGTGTCGAAGTTCTTCAACAACGCCAGCTACCTGAATGTGATCGCGAACGATTTGCTGCAAGGCAAACCCGGGCAGTTCGCACAGGACACCGGACGCTTTCTGGTCAACAGCACGGTGGGCGTGGGGGGACTGTTCGATCCGGCGACCAGCCTCGGCATGCCAGAGCATGACGAAGACCTCGGGCAGACCCTGGGTACCTACGGCGTGGGTGAAGGCGCCTACCTCGTGGTGCCGATGATGGGTCCGAACTCGCTGCGCGACCTGCCCGGCACCGCAACCAGCTTCCTGCTGAATCCGATCAACTATCTGAGCTTCCCGATCACTTTCCCGCTGGGCGCCTTGGCTGCCATCAATACCCGCGCCAACCTGCTGGAAGCCTCAAGCATCCGGGATCAGGCAGCGCTCGATCCCTACACTTTCGTGCGTGAAGCCTATCGGCAGCAGCGCGAATTCAAGATCTATGATGGCAACCCGCCCGATGACGACTTCGAGGAATACATCGAGAGCGAGGCCGACGCGGCCATCCTGAAGATTTACTGAGCTCTACCGCACAAAGAACCCTCCGGCTCCCGGGCCGGAGGTCGCCTCAGTCCACGCGGCATCCCGCCGCGTCTGCAACCAGTTCCAACCAGTGCCGCACCGGGTGCTTGCTCTCCTTGGCGAGATGCAGCTGACAACCAATGTTGGCGGTCGCAATGGCCGACACACCCGGGGCATCCAGTCCTTCGAGCTTGCGCTTGAGCAAGGCTTCCGAAACCACCGGCTGCAACAGCGAATAGGTTCCGGCCGAACCACAGCAAAGATGGGATTCACGCACAGGGGTCAAGGTATAGCCCGCGGCCTCCAGCAAGGTTTCAACCCGGCCATTCCCCTTCAAGCCGTGCTGCAGGCTGCATGGACATTGGAAAGCGATACGCTGGTCCTGCGCTCCCCGACTCGTCTCAGCCAGCTTGTTCACCGCCTCCGGGCTCAAGAACTCGCTGGCATCCCGGATGGCTTGTGCAACCCGTTGTGCACGGCCCGCATAGGCCGTGTCGTCTCGCAGCAGATGGCCGTAGTCCTTGAGTACCTGGCTGCATCCCGAGGAGGCTGAGAACACGCTGGAGATTTCGCCGGCTTCGAGCAATGGGAACCAGGCGTCGATATTGCGTCGCGCAGCCTGCTTCGCCTCCTCCGTGGCGCCCATGTGCAGGGACATGGCGCCACAGCAACCGCTCGCAGGCTGTCGCGTGAGTTCGATACCCATCCGCGCAAGCAGGGCGGTCGCCGCGTCGTTGATCTGGGGGGCTGCCGTATCCTGCACACAGCCGGCGAGAAGACCTGCGCGTGTCCGCGTCACTGTGGGCGGCTCGGCCCGGTAACGTGCGGCGGAACGTTCGGGGATGATTCTGCGCAGGGATTGCGGCAACAGGACGCGCACCAGTCGTCCAAGGCCCAGCAGCGGCCCGAACAACCCGGGCCTCGGGATGACCTTGCGCAAGGCCCATCGGAGCACGCGCTGCGGAGGCGATCGGGGGGCACGCGCTGCCACGGCGGGACGGGTCAGCTCGAGCAGGCGGGTGTACTGCACACCGGAGGGGCAGGTGGTCTCGCAGGCGCGGCAACCAAGACAGCGATCGAGATGCTGCTGGGTGAGGTCGCTCATCGTCCCTCCCTCCAGCACGTGCTTCATGAGATAAATTCGTCCGCGCGGCCCATCACGCTCGTCGCCAAGGATCTGATAACTGGGACAGGTCGCATTGCAGAAGCCGCAATGCACGCAGGCGCGCAGGATGGACTCTGCCTCGGCCTGGTCCCGGGACGGAAGGACGCCGTCTTGCAGGAGCGCCCGCATCAGTCCTGCCTCGGATTGAAGAGCATTTGCGGATCGAAACCGGCCATCACGCGTTGCTCCAGCAGGCCGGTGGCACCGGCCTCGCGGGCCGAGAAGCCCGCCTGACGCCAAGGTCTGCCAAACCCCCCATGAGCCGCGGCCGCCTTCACGAGTGCTTCACCATTCCCATCGATGCGATACCACCGCAAGGCGCCGCCCCAATCGAGCGCACACTCCCTGCCCCCCCCACCGAGCGGAGGCGTTGCGGGAGGCACCGAGACTCGCCAGATCCGTGCCGGCTGCACGAAGAAAGCGTGCCGGTAATTGCGCCATTCCGCCCACCAGGCTTCGCCCTCTTCCTGATGCTCAGGACGGAGGGAATCCAGGGCCGCATCGACCGCGGCGGGCGCCCCCGAAAGACGCACCCTGAGCGTCCCTTCCAGATGAAGGCAGGCGGACAGCGGGAGCGAAGCGCGGCGCAGTTCAGCCATCCGTCGCAACGCCTCTGCTTCGTCTACCTGCCAGGTGGCGGTGACTGAGCGGATGGGCACGGGCGCCACACGCAGCGAAACCTCGACAAGAGGCCCGAGCCTGCCCCAGGCACCGGTGCACAAGCGCGAGATGTCATAGCCTGCGACGTTCTTCATTACCTCGCCACCAAAGCGCAGGACTTCGCCTTTCGCCGAGAGCAACCTCACACCCAGCACGTGGTCGCGCAGGGCACCGCGCCAAGGCCGGGCCGGGCCACTGAGACCTGCGGCGACCGCGCCCCCCACGGTGGAGGCAGGACTCAAGACCGGGGGTTCCGCGGCCAGACATTGGCCATGTGCGGCAAGGAGGTTCTCGATTTCCATGAGCGGTGTTCCGGCACGTGCAGTGATCACGAGCTCGCTCGGCTCGTAACTCCGGACGCCGTGATAATCGCGCAGTGAGAACTCCTGCGTGGCCGAAGTATGCCACCACTCAGCCTTGCTGTTTCCTCCCACGATACGGAGAGGCGAGGACTGCGCGCGGGCATCAGCCAACAGACCCTGCAGACGCTCCAGCGCGCCGTCGGCGAGTGCGCTGTCAGCGCTCATTGCGCGTAGCGGACCGACTCAACGCGATGCCCGGGAAGATCCGGCAAGGCCGATATCCGGAGTCGCGACCTGGACATCAGCATTCTGCGCGCGATGGCGCAGGA
>JBDLQR010000398.1:0-5661 GCA_039800485.1 Pseudomonadota bacterium | reverse complement strand
GCAAAATAGTCGATGCGCTCGGCCCTGACCAGTTCACGGCAGGTTCCAAGCGATGCCGCGTGGTCAGGGTTGTGCACGGCAACGGCGAATCCGCCGTACTTCTTGGCCACCGTCATGCACGGGACATCCGTCAGGCCATCACCAATGTACAGCATGTGGGAAAAGGGAATGGGCCGCACCTCTTCCGGCATGTACTCATTGATTGACTGATGGGCATCCTCGCGCCCCTTGTTGATCCGGAACAGGTACTGGGTCTTGCTGGTGTCGTTGATCACGATGGTCGGGAAGCAGGCGACCTCATGGTGATTGAAGTGATATTGCGAGGCATAGATCCGTTCGAAGTGATGCTTGATCGAGATTCCTTCGAGAATTTCCTTCAGGCCAGCCGAAATGATGTAGTGCCGGACCTCGACCGCGCCACGTGAGCGTTCGGCGACATAGCGGTTGATCCGCTCGAACCATCCCGGCACGCCGGGGTAGTAGCGGATGTCGCGCGCCAGTCTGCGCAGGGCTTCGCGACTGAGATGCGCCTTGTTGGCTTCGATCTTCTCCACCAGCAGCCGCATGTAGGTGAGGATGGGATCCCCGCCGGTCGCCCGTACCTCGGCATTCACTTCCTCCCAGAAGGCGGGGGCGGACAGGCCGAGCTGGGGCAGGACCGTATATTCCTGCATCGGCAAGGGTGTGAGCGTGCCATCGAAGTCATAGATCATGGCGAGCACATTGCGCGAAAAGCGCGCCCGGTCCCGGGTCTTGTCCGGCTGACGCAAGGGGCTGCGCCTCATGCGCGATCAAGGCTCAGCAGGTGATGTATGCGTCGTGCGGCCGTGGGCATCGAGTCGAGAATCTCGTGCACCATGGCCGCCAGCTCCTCACTGGGCGGACGAAAGTCCGGCACCATGAGGGTCCACATGCCGGCCGCGACCGCGGCGCGGGCGCCGACTTCCGAATCTTCCACTGCAATGCAGAGCTCAGGGGCCAGACCGAGCCGCGCGGCAGCGGCCAGGAAGACATCAGGTGCGGGCTTGCTCTGTGCAACCTGATCGCCGGTCACGCAAACCGGCAGATGATGCAGCAGTCCAGCCGCCTCCAGGGCACGTTCAGCGTTGCCGGAGCGGGTAGCCGTGGCGACCGCCACTGGCACGCCGCGCGCGCGCAGCCGTTGCAGCAGCTCGGGCACTCCGGGTTTGGGCTGGATGCCTCGTTCATCGACTTCCAGCCGGTAGCAACGCTCGAAGCGTTTGCGATAATCCGTCAGTGGAAAGTCTGGCCCGAACTCAGCCATGAAGGCGGCTTCCACCCGTGTGCCCGGCAGGCCGAGCACGCTGGCATAAAAATCGTCGGTCAGCCGCCGGTCGATTTCCACTGCGGCGGCCTGGGCCGCAGCGCGAATGATGCGCTCGGAGTCGATCAGGACCCCGTCCATGTCGAAGACCACGCCGGCAAGCCCAGGGCGGCTCATGCGACGAACTCCGGACGTGCGAAGAGCTCGCTCGGACTGTCGGCGACGATGAGTCGTGCAAGTTCCTGCTGATCCAGAAAGCCCTCGCGCACGGCCTGCGCCATGGCCTCCAGCCATGGATCAAAGTAGCGGGCGGTATTGAGCAGCATGACGGGCTTCTCGCACTGGCCAAGCTGACGCCAGGCCACCACTTCGAGCAATTCGTCGAGAGTCCCTATTCCGCCGGGCAGCGCGAGGAAGGCATCCGAGAGTTGCATCATGGATGACTTGCGTTCGAACAGGCTGCCTACATGTTCCATCCGGTGCAGTCCCGGGTGCGCAATTTCCCGGCGGTCGAGAAAGGTGGGCAGTACACCAGTGACTTCCGCGCCGGCGGCCAGTGCGGCATCAGCCACCACGCCCATCAAGCCAACCTGACCGCCGCCGTAGACGAGCCCCCAGCCGGCTTGCGCGAGACCCTTGCCCACGGCCGCGGCAGCCTCGGCGTACTCCGCACGCAAGCCTGCCCGGGCGCCGCAGAATACGCAGAGGCGCTTCATGGTCCCGAGCCCGGGGCTACCGGGGGCTTTGCGACGGGCCTGACCTGGGGAGGGGGCGCCGCAGGCATCCGCGGGCTTTGCTCCTCGGGTGCCGCGATCCACAACAGCTCGCCGCTGTTGATCTGCCAGGGGCCGGTGGGTGTGCGGGTGAGTTGGACCAGACGCCCCGAACCGCACTCCGCCCCGCACTGGAATTCGAGATACACCAGCGCTTCGCTGCGCGCGGCATTGAAACCGGCACGGGACAGGCGCACCAGGCCTGCGCTCTGCGGATATTTCCTGAAGAAGAGTCTCCAGCCTTGTTGCGGCTCGTCACCCCGGAAGAGTGTTTCGCGCGCCGTGTCTGACAGCAGCACATGGGGCACCCGGGTGGAGAATCCCGTACCCAGGGAAAACTGACGCTGGTTCATCAGGGACCAGTCGCGCAGGAGTTCCAGTGAAGTGCCAAGGTCCTTGGCACGGACGTCGTCCGCCTGACCAGCGGGAAGAATGCCCGCGGGATCTCCCGTCGTCGTTTCCGCGACGATGATTTGCTGGGCCTCTGGCCCCAGACCGTGATCGAGCAGGGCTCTGAAGACAGCGTATTCCTCGGTCGGCAATTCGGGAGCCGCGGTGGCCCGATCGCCCAGCAGGAGGCACAGCGCGAGCATCCAGGGCACGTGCCGTCGAGAGGGCGCAGCAGAGGGAGGTGTAGGTATTGGCATGTTGGGCGATTGACTTGCGGCACGTGGTGCGGGGTCGGTTAGAATCCGCGCGCTCGGGCCCATTACACGGATGCCGCCAGAAACCGTCAAGCAGCCATCTCCATCCTGCCAATCTCAAGCGTCATCTGCCCCTGATGTTTTTCTCAACCTCGTTTCGCGCTCCCCACGGCGCTCGCTGCAGGCTGTTGCGCGCCGTGACAGTCCTTGTGCTTGGCTGGTCCGCGTGCCCTGTCTGGGCATGGTCCACGCTGCATGACTGGGCGACGGTGGTCTCCACCCAGATCAAGGACCGGCAACCCCTGCCCGTGCTGTCGGCCTATGGGGTGGGTCTCGACATGGCCGACGCCTACGCGGTACAGAAACTGGTGGTGCAAGGACTCGCCATGCGAGCCAAGGTGGCGGGTTACAAGGCGGGACTGACCCGCCCCAAGGGGCAGGTGCGGTTCAATGTCAGGGAGCCTGTGACCGGGGTGGTATTTCGCGAAAACATCCTGCGCGGCAACCCCGTGTTGCTGCGCCGTCAGTTCAAGCAGCTGACAATTGCACCGGGCCTTGGGTTCGTGTTGCGGGCCAAAGTATCCGCACCCTTGACCGACCCCGCCCAGACGGCCGCGCTCATTGCTGCAGTCCTGCCGGTGATCGATTTCGCCAATTTCGATTTCGAACAGCCGCAGGCGGCCACCGGCACCGATCTGGTGGCCGGCAACACCGCGACGGCACGCGTGCTGGTGGGCAAGCCACTGGCGGATTCGAGCCCCGCAACCCTGGACGGGCTGCTGGTCGAGCTCTCGCGGGAGGGCACCGTGGTGGACCGTGGACGTGGAGTCAACGTGCTGGGTGGGCAGCGACAGGCTTTGATGTGGCTCATCAACCGCTTGCTGGCCCAAGGCTGGGAATTGCCGGCGGGGGCCCTGCTGGTGACCGGTGGGCTCAGCGACCCGGTGCCTGCGAAGCCCGGCGAGTACAGTGCCCACTTCTGGGACCACGGCACACTCGAATTCCGCATCAGGCCCTGAAGGGCATCCCGGCGCTCAGCGCAATCCGCGGTCCCTGACGACTGTGGCTGCGATTTCCTCGATGGATACCGTGGTGGTGTCCAGGAAGGGAATCTTCTCGTTACGGAACATGGTCTCCGCCAGCGACACTTCGCGGCGACACTGGGCGAGAGTGGAGTAGACGCCGTGCGGTCTGCGCTCATGCCGAATCCGGCTGAGCTGCTCAGGCTGAATCGTCAGCCCGTAGATGCGTTCCCGGCAGGTTTCCAGCGCCGGCGGCAGGCGACTGCGCTCGAAATCATCCTCAGTGAGCGGGTAATTGCTGGCTTTCAGCGAATACTGCATGGCGAGGTAAAGGCAGGTCGGGGTCTTGCCGCAGCGGGAAACCCCTACAAGCACCACATCCGACTCGCTCAGGTCGCGCAGGCTCAGGCCGTCGTCATGGCTCAGCGTGAAATTGAGCGCGGTAAGCCGGCGTTCGTAGGCCGAGACATCGGCCATGCCATGCATGCGGCCCGCCGTGTGCGAGGATTCCTGGCCCAGCGCGTCCTCCAGCGGTTCGATGAAGGTGCCGAACAGATCGAACACATGCTCATTGCTGTTGGCGATGATGTACTGGGTGGCCGGGTCGGTCAGTGTGCTGAAGACCAGAGGCGCCACGCCATCTTCCTCCCGCGCGGCCCGGATGATGTCTGCAGCATTCTGCGCAGCTACCTGATTCTTCACGAAGGGCAGGGTGCGCATGCTGAACTGGGTGTCCGGAAACTGGGTCAGGAGGCTCTGGCCCAGGGCCTGGACCGTGATCCCGGTGCGATCCGAGACAAAAAAGACACGGCGTTTCATGAATGGGTGAGCCTCTGATTTAGCGGAAGGCGGTGAGTCGGTTAGAATCCACGCTTCTTCCGACCCCAGCGAAAAGCAGCAGGAATCCGCATGAGCGATTATATCGTCAGCCTCGACCAGACCGGTATGGACCAGATCGAGCGGGTGGGGGGCAAGAATGCCTCGCTCGGCGAGATGATCCGGCACCTGAGCCAGGCGGGTGTGCGTGTTCCTGGCGGCTTCGCCACAACCTCCGTCGCGTTCCAGCATTTTCTCGATCAGGGCGGTCTCGCCGAGCGCATCAAGCGTCGCCTCGAGACGCTCGACACCAACGATGTGATCGCGCTGGCGGCGGCCGGCCGCGAAATCCGCCAGTGGGTTGTAGAGACGCCGTTGCAGCCGGCGCTGGAGAAGGCCATCGATGACGCCTACGCCGCCATGAGTGCGGGCTCGGGCGACGGTTTTTCCGTCGCGGTGCGCTCCTCCGCCACGGCAGAGGACCTGCCGACCGCCTCCTTTGCAGGCCAGCAGGAAACCTATCTCAACGTCACCGGGATCGATGAGGTGAAGCGCCGCATCAAGGATGTCTTCGCCTCGCTCTTCAATGACCGCGCAATTTCCTACCGCGTGCATCATGGGTTCGATCACCACAAGGTTGCCCTCTCGGCCGGAATCCAGCGCATGGTGCGCAGTGATATCGGGGCCAGCGGGGTGATGTTCACCCTGGATACGGAATCAGGGTTTCGTGACGTGGTCTTCATCACCGCGAGCTACGGCCTCGGTGAGCTGGTGGTGCAGGGTGCCGTCAACCCCGATGAGTTCTACGTCTACAAACCAGGCCTCCGTGCAGGCCGACCCGCCATCCTCCGGCGCAACCTTGGCAGCAAGCATATGCGGATGGGCTACGCGAGTGGCCGCACCGATGGGCATTCCGTGGTCACCAACGAGGTGCCTGAAGCGGATCGCCTGCGCTTCTCCATCACGGATGCGGAAGCCGAGGAGCTGTCCAAGCTCGCCGTGCTCATCGAGGAGCATTACGGGCGCCCCATGGATATCGAGTGGGCACGGGACGGACTGGATGGACAGCTGTATGTGGTGCAGGCGCGTCCGGAAACCGTGCAGAGTCGCAACAGCCAGGT